>NZ_JAPVLS010000061.1:27729-61573 GCF_027158125.1 Streptomyces sp. H39-C1 | reverse complement strand
GGCCCGGGCCCGCGCGAACGCCTCACCCGCCGGGACCCCACTGGGCCGCGCCGCCCGTACGGCCTCCTCGTCCGCCGCGGACTGCTCCCGCGCTCTGTGGCGTACCGAGATCTCGGTGGCTGCCTCGACAAGGTCGCGTCCGCGCAGTACGAGCAGCGCCTCGGCGCGGGTGTCCAGGGCCCGCGCGAACGCGTACGACAGCGCGGCGGCGTGCTTGCACGGGTCGCCCCAGTCGGGACAGGAGCAGTGGTAGACGAACGCGTCCGGCGGTGGGACCAGATCCGTCTCCGCCCGCACCGCGGCATCGACCGCGTGTACGCCGAGCCGACCCTGGGCGAGTTCGAGCAGCAGCTCCCGCCCGGCGGCGGTCCACTCCTCGAAGAGCTTGTCCCACTGCGCCTCGGACAGTTCGGGTACGTGGATCTCGCAGCGGTAGGGGGTACGGCGGCTGCCCTTGACGCGGGCGGCCACCGACCCCGGCCGCACCGTGATCTCGCCGACCGCCCCCTTGCGTGCGTAGGTGCGGGCGCGGGCCAGGCGGCTGTCGTGGCCCGCGGAGAATCCGTACCCGAACGACGAGGAAGGCGTCTGAAGGGAGTCGATCCACTCCTCGCCCCACCAGCTGCTCGCCATCTCCCGCTGCCCGCGCGCCAGTTGCGGCGCCGGGAGGGCGAGGGTACCGGTGCGGCGTCTCATCGGCGGCTCCTGTCGCCGTGGGCGGAGTGCAGGGAGACCAGATCGGCGAGTTCATCGTCGCTCAGGTCGGTGAGGGCGGCCTCGCCCTGCCCCCCGAGCACGGAGTCCGCCAAGTCACGCTTACTGCTGAGGAGTTGGGCGATCCGGTCCTCCACCGTACCCTCGGAGATCAGGCGGTGGACCTGGACGGGCTGGGTCTGGCCGATGCGGTACGCGCGGTCGGTGGCCTGATCTTCCACGGCCGGGTTCCACCACCGGTCGTAGTGGATGACGTGCCCGGCGCGGGTGAGATTGAGGCCGGTGCCCGCGGCCTTCAGGGAGAGCAGGAAGACCGGGGCCTCGCCGTGCTGGAAGGCGTCGACCATCTCCTCGCGCCGCTTCACCGGCGTACCGCCGTGCAGATAAAGGGAGTTGATGCCGCGCGCGGTCAGATGGTGTTCGAGGAGGCGGGCCATCTGCGTGTACTGGGTGAACAGCAGCACGGACGCGTCCTCGGCGACGATCACATCGAGGAGTTCGTCGAGGAGTTCCAGTTTGCCACTGCGGCCGGTCAGCCGGGTCGCGTCGGGCTCCTTCAGATATTGGGCGGGGTGGTTGCAGATCTGCTTGAGCGCGGTGAGGAGTTTGAGTACGAGGCCGTGCCGGGCGATGCCCTTCGCCTCCCGGATCGCGGCGAGCGACTCGCGTACCTGCGCCTCGTAGAGCACGGTCTGCTCCCTACTCAGCAGCACCCGCTCATCGGTCTCTGTCTTCGGTGGCAGCTCGGGCGCGATGCCCGGGTCGGCCTTGCGGCGGCGCAGCACGAAGGGGCGGATGAGCCGGCCGAGGCGCTCGGCCGCCGCACTGTCCTCCTCGCCGGCCGCACCGCCGCGCGCGGCACGCTCGGCGGCCCGCCCGTACCGCTGCCTGAAGGTCTTCAGGGAGCCGAGCAGCCCGGGGGTGCCCCAGTCCAGGAGCGCCCACAGTTCACTGAGGTTGTTCTCCACCGGCGTGCCCGACAGGGCTACGCGCGCCGAACTCGGCAGGGTGCGCAGCGCTTTCGCGGTGGCCCCTGCCGGGTTCTTCACGTGCTGCGCCTCGTCCGCGACGAGGAGCCCCCACGGCCCGGCTTCGGCGAGCGCCTGGGCGTCGCGGCGCATGGTTCCGTATGTGGTGAGGACGATCTCGCCCGGCTTGAGGCCGCCCAGATCGCGCCCCGGTCCATGGTGGCGGCGCCAGGGGGTGCCGGGCGCGAACCTGTCGATCTCCCGGCCCCAGTTGCCGAGCAGGGATGCCGGACAGACCACCAGAGCCGGCCTGCCCGCGGTCGCCGGATCCTCCTGGCGGCGCAGATGCAGGGCGATCGTGGTGATCGTCTTGCCCAGGCCCATGTCGTCGGCGAGGCAGGCGCCGAGCCCCAGCCTGGTCATCCGGTCCAGCCAGGCAAGTCCGCGCAGCTGATAGCCGCGCAGGGTGGCGTCCAGGGCGGCTGGCGCGGCCAACTCGGCCGCACTGGCCCGCTCGGGAGCGGCGAGCCTGTCGCGCAGCGCGGCCAGCCACCCTCCTGCCCGTACGGGAACGAGAACACCGTCGGGGTCCTCCACGCTGCCGGTGAGCGCGGCGGCCAGCGCATCGAGGGCGCCCAGTTCCTTGCGGGCCCTGCGCGCCTTGCGCAGCAGCTCCGCGTCCACCACGACCCACTGGTCACGCAGCCGCACCAGGGGGCGGCGGGCCTGCGCGAGCCGGTCCAGCTCGCCTTGCGTCAGCGTACGGTCGCCGACCGCGAACTCCCAGCGGAAGGAGAGGAGTTGCTCGGGCGAGAAGAACGCGGGGGTCTCGGCATCCTTCTCGCGCTCGGCCTCCTTGTCGGGCTCGATCACCGCGCGGGCCGTCATCTCCCGCGCCAGCTCCTTGGGGAGGTGGACGGCCACCCCGGCGGCCGACAGCGAGGCCGCCCCGCCTGCCAGGAGTCCAATGAACTCCTGGTCGTCCAGGGCGAGTTCATCTGGAACCGGCAGCGAGAGGATCCGGTGCAGCGGCGGCCACGCAGCGGCGGCCCGGCGCAGAACGTCCTCCACCTGGACGCGGGTACGCGGACCGAAACCGCCGCTCTCGCCACTGAAGACGCCGGCCGCGTCCGCGAGGAGCAGCGGATCGGCGAGCGAGTGCACCTGCACGACGGCCCGCACTGATGCACCGGCCACCTCCAGAGCAGCGTCGTACGCGTCCTCGTCGTACGCGTCGCCCTCGTCGTCCGCATATTCACGCATCGCGCCGCCCGGCAGTTCGAGCCGCAGCGAGACGCGTACACCGGCATCCCGGCCGTCGGCCACCTGCGCGGCCCACGCCCGCAGCCCCGGCAGGTGCTGCGCATCCCGCGAGGCGAACGGCCGCATCCCCGCGGCCGCCGATGCGGCAGGGGTACGCGGCAGCAGATCCGCCACCGCGTCCATGAACTCCCTCAACCGGGCGTAAGGATCGGGGAGTTGCAGCGGCGTACGCGCACTCCCCTCCCCCGCGGACTCCAGCGGTACGGCGTACGCGGCGGGCGGCATGACCTCGGCCAGCGCTCGCACCCAGGTCGCGTCCGCCTCCGCATAAGGGCCAAGCCGCCAGGCATCATGGTCACCGGCGCTGAGCCCCGGCAGCAGCAGCCCGCGCCCCGCCAGGTGCAGGGCGTACAGAGCAGCATGCCGCCAGACTGCCGCCGTCTCACCGCACGGCGCATCCGCCTCCACGTCCACGGACAAGACCCAGGGCAGCACCTCGGCCAACGGCCGCACCACCGCCGACACCGTACGCCGACGCGCACCACGCCCATGCGCGGTAACGATCTCCACGTCCTCGGCCGGCAAACCCACGGGAAGCCGACCGCTCCCCGCGACATGAAACGCGACGCGCCCACTGCGCGGTGGATCCGCCGGCAGAAACACCGCCACACACCCGGACAACACCGCCCACTGCTCCCCGGCGAACGCCGGGGACGAAACCCTTTCCCGACCCCCCGCGGGCTCAACAGCCGCATGAGCTACGGCAACAGGGGGTACGGCAACACGGGATACGGCGCCACGGGCCGACCCGCGCACGACAGACAGCCGGGGGGCAGGGATCTCGCCCCCCGCCTCGTCGTAGTACTGCGTCCGAACCTCATGGCCGTCCTCGTCATCCACGGTCACCACCCGAAATACGGTGGCCATGCGCCGATCCCTTCGCCTGCCGGCAGACGGTGGCCCACCCGGATCCACCCCGCCCACCCCGGACAGGCAAGCCTACCGGGCCCGGTCGCGCCCCCTTGACAATCGCCCAGAGTTGGCCCCGGGACACGCCGATGTCGACCTCGACATCCAGCATCGTCTCCCTGTGCGCCTCAACGAGGCATCTGATCGAACAGGGTGCCTGGTTGGGTGATCTTGGCTGGGATGAGCAGCCGCTAGGCTCTCTGGTACCGAAATCCGTACTGGTGATGTACAGTTTTCAGTACCATTCGAGGGCGGCCGGAGCGAAAGGGACAACAGCAATGACGATCACTGGAACCGAGGCGCGGAGGGACTTCTTCCCGCTGCTGAAGAAGGTCAACGACGATCACGCACCGGTGCGGATCGCCTCCAAACAGGGAAACGCCGTCCTCATGGCAGAGTCCGACTACGAAGCGTGGACGGAGACCATGTACCTGCTCGGCAACGCGCGCACCGCCGCTGAGCTGATGGAGTCTGTTGCTGAGCTGGACGCCGGACGCGGCACTGTGCGCGACCTGATCGACCCGGAGGCGGCGGAGTGAAGGTCATGTTCTCCACCCGCGCATGGGAGCAGTACGCGCAGTGGGCCATGATCGACCGGCGCAGCCTCAAGCGCATCAACGTCCTGATCGCGGACATCCAGCGCAACCCCGATGACGGCAACGGCATCGGAAAGCCCGAGATGCTGAAAGGCGCACTCAAGGGCTGGTGCTCGCGGCGTATCACCGAGGAACACCGCCTCGTGTACCGGGTGAGTGGTGACGTACTGGAGATCGCCCGCGTCTACGGCCACTACACCGACCGCTAGCGGGTCAGCCCCGGATCGCGCACCGTGCGGTACCGCCTTCACGATCGATAGGAATACGGCTTCTCAACACCGAGACGCTGCGCGACTGGATCTGGGCCCGTTTCACCGAAGGTTCCCGTTCCGGTCATCGAGGAGTGGCTCGCGTTCGCAACCACGCACCTCCAACGCCTCATCGAGACCGCCTCAGCGCCAAAGCTCCCCACGCCGTCCAAACCCGGCGCCGCCGACCTTGAACCCTTCCTCCGCGGCTGGAGTCCGTACGGGCCCCGCCCGCAATGAGCCCCACCCGCACACTCACCCAGCACCGGCCCACAACCCAGCACGGGCGCCGCACGCCATCCCAGCACGATCCCAGCACGGTAGGGATGAGCAGGGGTGATGACAGGTGACGAGGGGTCAGCTATCCCAGCATCATCCCAGCACGGGAAAAAACAAAGGGCCCGACCCCGGAAGGCCGGACCCCTTCTGACCTGCATGTTTGTCAGATCAGTGACGTGGTGGTATGTCACCGGCTACACGTTGAAGCGGAACTCGACCACGTCGCCGTCCTGCATCACGTAGTCCTTGCCCTCCATGCGGGCCTTGCCCTTGGCGCGGGCCTCGGGGATGGAGCCGCAGGCGACGAGGTCGTCGAAGGAGACGATCTCGGCCTTGATGAAGCCGCGCTGGAAGTCGGTGTGGATCACACCGGCCGCCTCGGGGGCCGTGGCGCCCTTCTTGATGGTCCAGGCGCGGGTTTCCTTGGGGCCGGCGGTGAGGTACGTCTGCAGGCCGAGGGTGTCGAAGCCGACGCGGCCGAGGACGGCCATGCCGGGCTCCTCCTGGCCCATGGACTGCAGGAGCTCGAGGGCCTCCTCGTCGTCGAGTTCGATCAGCTCGGCCTCGATCTTGGCGTTCAGGAAGATCGCCTCGGCGGGGGCGACGAGCGCGCGCTGCTCGTTCTTGAAGTCCTCGTCGGTCAGCTCGTCCTCGTCCACGTTGAAGACGTAGAGGAACGGCTTGACGGTGAGCAGGTGCAGCTCGTGGAGGAGGCGGCCCTGCTCGGTGCCGGCGTGGATGCCGGCGGCGTAGAGAGTGCGGCCCTCTTCGAGGATCTTCTGGGCGTCCAGGACCGCGGCCAGGACGGCGGCCTTCTCCTTCTGGAGACGGGCCTCCTTGGTGAGGCGCGGGACGGCCTTCTCGACGGACTGCATGTCCGCGAGGATCAGCTCGGTGTTGATCGTCTCGATGTCGTCCTTGGGCGAGACCTTGCCGTCGACGTGCACGACGTTCTCGTCCTTGAAGGCCCGGATGACCTGGCAGATCGCATCCGACTCGCGGATGTTCGCCAGGAACTTGTTGCCCAGGCCCTCACCCTCGCTCGCACCGCGCACGATGCCCGCGATATCGACGAAGTCGACCGTGGCGGGGAGCAGCTTCTGCGAGCCGAAGATCTTGGCGAGCTGGGCGAGGCGCGGGTCGGGGACGCCGACGACGCCCACGTTCGGCTCGATGGTGGCGAACGGGTAGTTGGCCGCCAGCACGTCGTTCTTGGTCAGGGCGTTGAAAAGGGTCGACTTGCCGACATTCGGCAGACCGACGATTCCGATCGTGAGCGACACGTGGCGACTTCCCGTAACGAGAGGAGCGAGGAGAGTGGAGTGGTCCAGGGACCGATCCACCAGTCTACGGGGCGAGCGCGGGCCCGACCCGTCGCCGTCGAACAGAAGGCCAAGGACCGGGCAAAGGCGTGTCCTGCCAGGGTATGACCGGGGTCATCCGCCTACTTTGAGTGGGTGGAGCAACACAGTGCGCGCACCGGCACCAGGAACGGCACCAAAAACGACACCGGGAACGGCAGCAGAGACGCCCAGGGCAGGCCCCGGCTGCCCAGGCCGGCCCGCCCCACGGGCACGGTGGGGGGTTCGGTGGTCTACCGGTCGGCACGTCGCGGGCCGCTGGCCTCGCTCGCGCCCACGATCACGGCGCTCGCCAGGGTGGTGCGACTGCCACAGGCCCAGCCGAAGCTCACCGGGCTGGGGACGGGGCTGCTGACCGTCGTGGTCACGGTGACCGGCGGTGCGCTGGACGCCCTGCTCTTCGACGGGCCCGGGGTCTTCTTCGGGCTGGTGTTCATCGCGGTGTGCGTCACAGCGGGGCTGTACGTCCGGCCGTACGACCTGGTGGCGGCGCCGATCGCCGCCCCCATCGCGTTCGCCACCGCCATCGCGCTGACCGGTGACGACAACGGCGGCGGCTTCGTCGGCCATCTGCTGGGCATGTTCACCGGTCTGGCCCTGCTGACCGGCTGGCTCTACACCGGCACGCTGCTGGCCGCCGGCATCGTCGGCGTCAGAGCTTTGCAGCGTTCATGGCGGCTCCGACGATCCCCGCGTTGTTCTGCAGACCAGCAGGGACGATCTCGGCGCTGATCCCCTCGATCAGCGGCAGGAACTTCTCCGCCTTGCGGCTCACCCCGCCGCCGATCACGAACAGTTCGGGCGAGAACAGCATCTCCACATGGGCGAGGTACTTCGTCAGCCGGTGCGCCCAGTGCTCCCAGCTGAGGTCGTCCTCCTCGCGGGCCTTGACCGACGCGCGCTTCTCCGCGTCATGGCCGTGCAGCTCCAGATGGCCCAGCTCGGTGTTGGGCAGCAGGTGCCCGTCGACGAAGACCGCGCTGCCGATGCCGGTGCCCAGCGTCAGCAGGATCACCGTCCCGCCGCGGCCCCGGCCGGCGCCGAAGGTCATCTCGGCCATGCCGGCCGCGTCCGCGTCGTTCAGGACGGCCACCGGCATGCCCAGCCGCTCCGAGATCAGGGCGCGGGCGTCCTTGCCGATCCAGTCGGAGTCGACATTGGCCGCGGTCCGGGTCACCCCGTCCACCACGACCCCGGGGAAGGTCACGCCGACCGGCCCCGACCAGCCGAAATGCTCCACGACCTGCTGGACGCCGTCGAGCACGGCGTCCGGGGTGGCCGGATGCGGGGTCGACACCTTGCAGCGCACTTCCGCCAGATCGCCGCGCTCCAGATCGACCGGAGCGCCCTTGATGCCTGTGCCACCGATGTCCACGCCGAACACGTTCATGACCTCCACGCTAAGCGTGAACCGTTCGGCTCACCCCTCGGCACGTGAGCCGTTCGGCTCACCCCTGGGCAGATGCCCCGGGGGCGGTCTCCGCACGCAGGTCACGCCGCAATTCCTTCGGCAGCGAGAAAACGATGCTCTCTTCCGCCGACCGGAGGATCTCCACATCGCCGAAGTCGCGCTCGGCCAGCCAGTCCAGCACACCTTCGACGAGGATCTCCGGGACGGAGGCGCCCGAGGTGACGCCGACCGTGGTCACGCCCTCCAGCCACGCCTCGTCGCACTCGTCGGCGAAGTCCACCAGGTACGAGGCCTTGGAACCGGCCTGCAGGGCGACCTCGACCAGCCGAACGGAGTTCGACGAGTTCTTGGAGCCGACGACGATGACCAGCTCCGCCTCCGCGCCGATCTGCTTCACCGCGACCTGGCGGTTCTGCGTGGCGTAGCAGATGTCGTCGCTCGGGGGGCTGATCAGGTTGGGGAAACGCTCCTTGAGGGCGTCGACGGTCTCCATCGTCTCGTCGACGGAGAGCGTGGTCTGGGAGAGCCAGACGACCTTGCTCTCGTCGCGGACCTCGACGTTCGCCACGTCGGCGGGGCCGTCGACGAGCGTCATGCGCTCCGGGGCCTCGCCCATGGTGCCGACGACCTCTTCATGGCCCTCATGGCCGATCAGCAGGATGTCGTAGTCCTCGTTCGCGAACCGGACGGCTTCCTTGTGCACCTTGGTGACCAGGGGGCAGGTCGCGTCGATCGAGGCCAGGCTGCGCTGCGCGGCCTCCTCGTGGACGACGGGGGCGACGCCGTGCGCCGAGAAGATCACGATGGCGTTCTCGGGCACCTCCTCCGTCTCGTCGACGAAGATCGCGCCCTTCTTCTGCAGGGTCTGCACCACGTACTTGTTGTGCACGATCTCCTTGCGCACATAGATCGGCGCTCCGTACTGCTCCAGTGCCTTCTCGACGGTGATCACGGCGCGGTCCACGCCTGCGCAGTATCCGCGGGGGGCTGCGAGCAGGACGCGTCGGGCAGTCGTAGCAGTCATGTCAGCCATGGTACGGGGCAGCCGTCCGGTCCGAAGAAGGCCGCCCGGCGGCGCCGGGGGCCGTGTCCGCCCGGCTCCGCTCCGTTCGTGGGCACGGCACCCTTCGCGCAAGCTGAGGGGCATGAGCGCACCGACCCCCGCTCCCCCGGACGACACGGCCCGCGCCGCCGAAGGCACCCTGCGGCGCAACCTCGGCTTCCGCGACCTCGTGGTCTACGGGATGCTCTTCATCGCCCCCATGGCACCCGTCGGCGTGTTCGGCGCGCTGGACGCCAGATCGCACGGGGCGCTCGCGCTGGTCTATGTGTTCGCGACGGTCGCGATGGCGTTCACCGCGTTCAGCTACGCGCAGATGGTGCGGGTCGTCCCGCAGGCCGGTTCGGTCTTCGCTTACGCGCGGGCCGGGCTCGGTGAGGGGCCCGGCTTCATCGCCGGCTGGATGGCGATGCTCGACTATCTGCTGATCCCCGCGGTGGCCTATCTCTTCTCCGGGATCGCGCTGCACGCGCTGGTGCCGTCGGTGTCGCAGTGGGTGTGGACGACGATCGCGGTCGTGGTGACGACCGGGCTCAACCTGTGGGGGGTGCGGGCCGCGGCGGCGGTCGGCTTCCTCGTGCTCGCCCTGGAGATCGTGGTGCTGCTGATCTTCGTGGTGTCCGCGGTCGTCGTCCTCGGCACGGACGGCGCGCAGCGCGGCTGGGCCTCGCCCTTCTCCGGCCAGGGCGCGTTCTCCCTGGGCGCGGTGCTGGGCGCCGTGTCCGTCGCGGTGCTGTCCTATCTGGGCTTCGACGCCATCGCCTCCTTCGCCGAGGAGGCGGCGGGCGGCTCGGCGAAGGTCGCGCGGGCCGTGCTGTTCTGCCTCGTCATGGCGGGTGTGTTGTTCATCGTGCAGACGTATCTGGCGGCGCTGCTCGCCCCGATGTCCGCTGCCGAGCTGGCCGCGAAGCCGGCCGGGCAGGGGTCCGCCTTCTACGACACCGTGGACGCGGCCGTCGGCGGCTGGCTGCACGACCTCGTCGCCGTCAGCAAGGCCATCGGCGCGGCCTTCGCGGCACTCGCCGGGCAGGCAGCGGCGGGCCGGCTGCTCTTCGCGATGGCCCGCGACCGGCGGCTGCCGGGACCGCTGTCCAAGATCGACGCGGGCAGCGGGGTGCCCCGGCGGGCGCTGCTGTTCGCGGCGGTCGTCACCCTGGTCGCCGCGGTCTGGGCGGCCCGCCGCGACGACGGCCTGGACCGGTTGGTCTCCGTCGTCGACATCGGCGCGCTCACCGCCTTCTCACTGCTGCACCTGTCGGTCGTCGGCTGGTTCGCCGTCCGCCGCCAGGGGGGGCCGCCCAGCGTGCTGCGCCACATCGTCGTACCGCTGCTCGGCCTCGCCATCACCATCGCCGTGATCGTCGAAGCCGCAGGATCGGCCCAGGTCGTCGGGGCCGTCTGGCTGGCCGCGGGACTGATCGTGCTGGCCGCCCAGCTCTCCCGGCGGCGGACCGCGGCGGAGCGATAACCGTCACCTTCGTGTCGCCGTACACAGCACGGCCCACAGCGCGGCCGGAAGGAAATCCCGCTGTCGGCGGCGGCCGATACGCTCGGCACATGGCTCTGAGTACGTCGGCGGATACGCCGATCCCCGTCGGCGAAGTGTCACGGCTGATCGGCGGGTGGGTGGACCGGCTCGGCGCCGTCTGGGTGGAGGGGCAGATCACCCAGCTGTCGCGGCGCCCGGGTGCGGGCGTGGTGTTCCTGACGCTGCGCGACCCGTCGCACGATGTGTCCATCTCGGTGACGTGCTTCCGGGCGGTGTTCGACCAGATCGCCGACGTGGTCGGCGAGGGCGCCCGTGTCGTGCTGTTCGCCAAGCCCGAGTGGTACGGCCCGCGCGGGCAGCTGTCGCTGCGCGCGACGGAGATCCGGCCGGTCGGCGTCGGGGAGCTGCTGGCCCGGCTGGAGCAGCTGAAGAAGGCGCTGGCGGCTGAGGGTCTGTTCGCGCTGGACCGCAAGCGCCCGCTGCCCTTCCTTCCGCAGTGCATCGGGCTGGTGACCGGCCGCGCCTCGGCGGCGGAGCGCGATGTGCTGGAGAACGCGCGGCTGCGCTGGCCCGCCGTCCGCTTCGAGGTGCGCAACGTGCCGGTGCAGGGCGCGCAGGCGGTGCCCAAGGTGGTGGAGGCGGTGCGCGAGCTGGACGCGCATGCCGAGGTCGACGTGATCATCGTGGCGCGCGGCGGCGGCAGCGTGGAGGACCTGCTGCCGTTCTCCGACGAGCAGCTGGTGCGAGCGGTGGCCGCGTGCGTCACCCCGGTCGTGTCGGCGATCGGGCACGAGCCGGACTCCCCGCTGCTGGACCTGGTGGCGGACCTGCGGGCGTCGACCCCGACGGACGCGGCGAAGCGGGTGGTCCCGGACGTGGGCGAGGAACTGACCCGGGTGGAGCATCTGGGGCTGCGGGCTCTGCGCGTCGTGACCGGTCTGCTCGACCGTGAGCAGCGCGGTCTGGACGCGGCGCTCAGCCGGCCGTCGATGGCCCGGCCGCACACGATGGTCGAGCACCGCGAGGAGCAGGTCGACGCGCTGCTGGACCGCAGCCGCCGGACGCTGCGGCATCTGCTGGACCGGGCCGACGACGAGCTGGAGCACACCCGGGCGCGGGTGGTGGCCCTCTCCCCCGCCGCGACCCTGCAGCGCGGCTACGCGGTGCTGCAGCGCGAGGACGGTTCCGTGGTGCGCGGCCCCGACGAGGTGGCGGCGGACGAGGAGTTGCGCGCCCGGGTCTCCGGCGGTGCGTTCCTGGTGAAGGTCACCGGCACTGTCGTACCTCCGGCCTAGGCTGTGACCATGGCAGAACAGGACACGCTGGGATACGAGCAGGCGCGGGACGAGCTCGTCGATGTCGTACGGCGGTTGGAGGCCGGCGGCTCGACGCTGGAGGAGTCGCTGGCGCTCTGGGAGCGCGGCGAGGAACTCGCGCGGGTGTGCCGGCGCTGGCTGGAGGGCGCGCGGGCCCGGCTGGACGCGGCGCTCGCCGAGGCGCCGGACGAGGAGTCCGCCGCCGAGTGACGTGGCGGGGCGGTCACTTGACGGCTCGAGCGACGGTCGAACCGGCATGGATGTGACGAGCGTCACCCCGGACCCAGGAATCGTTGAACTTTCACACAGGTTGATGAGAGTGTTCGCGACGTGCCCGATCGGCGCAAATTGCCACGATTCCGTAAGAGGTTCCC
Source organism: Streptomyces sp. H39-C1 (assembly GCF_027158125.1). Lineage (NCBI taxonomy): Bacteria > Bacillati > Actinomycetota > Actinomycetes > Kitasatosporales > Streptomycetaceae > Streptomyces > Streptomyces sp. H39-C1. Next base: position 49,525 of record NZ_JAPVLS010000061.1, on the reverse strand, counting down.
ATGTCTCTCGTACTCGACGCCTCCGCCCAGGACCTGCTCTTCCGTGAGGCCCGCACGGCCAACACCTTCACCGACGAGCCCGTGACCGACGAGCAGATCCAGGCGATCTACGACCTGGTCAAGTACGCGCCGACCGCGTTCAACCAGCAGCCGCTGCGTATCGTCCTGGTGCGTTCCGCCGAGGGCCGCGAGCGCCTCGTGAAGCACATGGCCGAGGGCAACCAGCCGAAGACCTCCGCCGCCCCGCTGGTCGCGATCCTCGCCGCGGACAACGAGTTCCACGAGGAGCTGCCGACCCAGTTCCCGCACTTCCCGCAGGCGAAGGACCTCTTCTTCTCCGAGCGTTCCGTGCGCGAGCAGGCCGCCACCCTCAACGGTTCGCTGCAGGCCGGCTACTTCATCCTGGGCATCCGGGCCGCCGGCCTGGCCGCCGGCCCGATGACCGGCTTCGACGCCGCGGGCATCGACAAGGAGTTCTTCCCCGACGGTGAGCACTCGGTCCTCGCCGTGGTGAACATCGGCAAGCCCGGCACCGACTCCTGGTTCCCGACCCGCAGCCCCCGTCTGGCCTACGACGAGGTCGTCACGACCGTCTGATCTCCCCGCACACTCCCGAACGCCGGGCGCCCGTCACGGGCCGCCCGGCGTTCGTGCGTCCGGACAGGGTGAGTTTCGCGGGTCAGCGCGCCAGCGGGTCGGCGCGGCAACGGGTCGGCGCGGCAACGGGTCAGGACGCCTTGAGCGCGGCCGCCAGTTCGGCGAGCTGCTCGTCGGGGGCGGTGCCGGTGATCATCGTGGTGACACCCTTCTCCACCCGCACCAGCGCGTTGTACTTCGGGCCCTTGTACCGGTCCCACGCCACCCCGGCGACGGTGACCGTACGGTTCCCGTCCCGCACCGCGCGCTTGCTCTTGTCCGCGATGAACTTCGCCGCCGGGCCGTTGCCCTGCTCCACGGCCGCGTACTCGTTCTGCGGATCGACGAAGCCCAGGTGCCATTCGACGGCCTTGGCGTCCTTGGCGTCGTACGTCACCGTCGTAGCGCGCCAGTCCTTGCCGAGCCCCTCGGGCGCGGCCACCGGGAAGGGCGCGTCGCGCCGCGCCTGGCTCAGCTCGGTCTGGAAGCCGATCGGCTTGACCGGGTCCGCGTTGGTGTCGTGCGGGATGAAGATGTAGATGAACGCGACGACGACGCCGAGCACCACCATCGACAGGACCAGGTCCCGCACCGTCTGATTGCCACGCTTGTTTGCCACGCTCCTATGGTCCCCCATGCCGGGCGGCGCTCCGGCCCGGGGGTCGGCTGCCGGGACGCCGGGGGCGCACCGCGCGGGCCCGGCCCGGGACACGCCGACCAGGCCCGTGGGGGCGCCGCTCATGTGACGTGCGCCCTGCTCATATTCGCGATGACCCGATAAGGTCACAGCACCCTCTTTTCCGGCCGTCCTCGTACAGAAAGGTGCGCTGTGATGACCGAACAGCATTTGCCGCCCCAGCTCGAAGTGAGTCCCGAGGCCCCTGATCGCAACCTTGCCCTGGAACTCGTCCGGGTGACGGAGGCGGCCGCCATGGCCGCCGGTCGCTGGGTCGGCCGTGGTGACAAGAACGGCGCGGACGGCGCCGCGGTGAAGGCGATGCGGACGCTCGTCTCCACCGTCTCGATGAACGGCGTCGTCGTCATCGGTGAGGGCGAGAAGGACGACGCCCCCATGCTCTACAACGGCGAGCGGATCGGCGACGGCACCGGTGCGGAGTGCGACGTCGCCGTGGACCCCGTCGACGGGACGACCCTCACCGCCAAGGGCATGTCCAACGCGGTGGCCGTGCTCGCCGTGGCCGACCGCGGCACGATGTTCGACCCGTCGGCCGTCTTCTACATGGACAAGCTGGTCACCGGCCCCGAGGCCGCCGACTACGTCGACATCATGGCGCCCGCCGCGGTGAACATCCGCCGGGTCGCCAAGGCGAAGCACAGCGCGCCCGAGGACGTCACCGTCATGATCCTCGACCGGCCGCGCCACGACGGGCTGGTCAAGGAGATCCGGGAGACCGGCGCACGGATCAAGTTCATCGCGGACGGCGATGTCGCGGGCGCCATCATGGCCGTACGCGACGGCACCGGCGTGGACATGCTGATGGGCATCGGCGGCACGCCGGAAGGCATCATCGCCGCCTGTGCGATCAAGTGCCTCGGCGGCACGATCCAGGGCCGGCTGTGGCCGAAGGACGACGCCGAGCGGCAGCGGGCACTCGACGCGGGCCACGACCTGGACCGCGTGCTGCACACCAACGACCTGGTCAGCGGGGAGAACGTGTTCTTCGTCGCGACCGGCATCACGGACGGCGAGCTGCTCCAGGGCGTCCGCTACCGCGCCGAGACCGCCACCACCGAATCACTGGTGGTGCGCTCCAAGTCCGGCACGATCCGGCAGATCTCCTCCACGCACCGGCTGTCGAAGCTGCGCGCGTACAGCGCGATCGACTTCGACCGCGCGCGCTGAGACCTGGCGCATCCGCTCGAGCGCGCGGCCGGCACCCGGCACGCGCCGAGCACTCGCTGAACCGCCGCTGAGCGCCCTGGGCAGGCGCGAGGGCGGCAGGGAAAACGTACGGGCCGGGCCCGCCGACTGACGCGGCGGACCCGGCCCGTTCGCCTGTTCAGCCTGCGGCGGCGATCCGGTCCGTCCGCGGCAGTTCCGCCTCGCGGCGGCGCCTGCGGGCGAGTACGACCCGGCGTTCGGCGGCGGTCAGACCACCCCACACGCCGTACGGCTCTGGCTGCCGCAGTGCGTGTTCCCGGCATTCCAGCATCACCGGGCAGCGGGCGCACACCCGCTTCGCGTTCTCCTCACGGGACAGCCGCGCCGCTGTCGGCTCTTTGGACGGGGCGAAGAACAATCCCGCCTCATCACTGCGGCACGCCGCCTCCGAGTGCCATGGGCCTGCCAGATCCCGTGGGTGACTCGGCGGGAGGGCAGTGTCCTTGACGGGCTCGATCGGTTGAAGCACGGGATACTCCTGACGACGGCTCGGCGTTTGTCACCCTTGCCCGTCACCGCGGGTGAGCTCCACGCGTGCTGTTCCAGGGGGTCGCAACGGGGAGGAACCAGGCGGGTGACGTGGTCGGAGCCCTACCCGCTGTGCGCGTGTTCATGCGGACCGTGTTCGCCGCCAGGGCCTCTCAGTCGAACATCTGTCCGACTGGGGCGCGCATGGGCGATCGTCCGATCCGGACCACCGAACAACACCCCTGATGAACACTGGCCAGTGGCCAAAACCAGCCAGCTTGCGCGGGGCGTAAACCCGCACCATGCATGGCGTGAACGCGCGGCATGATGCGGGAGTGCGACAGCCCCATCCCTACCCGTCGAGGCGCTTGTTGATCCATTCCTTGAGGCGCTTCCCGCGCTTCGCCTTCGCCTCGACGCCGCCGAAGATGGCGGTGCCGGTGACGATGACGACCGGTGCGTTCGGATCCGGGGCCTCGTACGTCCTGACCTCGAAACCACCGAAGATCCCGGTCCCACTGCCACGCAGAGTGACGTTCTCCGGGACGCGTACTTCGACGCCTCCGAAGATCGCGGTGGCATGGATGACGATCTGCTGATGCTGGAAGACGGCCTCGGTCAGATCGATCTCCACACCGCCGAAGCAGGCGAAGGCGTTGGTGCGCCGGCCGACGAGCCAGCGCCCCTTGCGGGCGGCGCCGCCGAAGACCGCGACGAGATTCTCGGCCACGACGGGCGACGACGGATCGGCCAGCGGCGCGAGCGGCCGCGGCCCGCCCTCCCGGGTCGCCGGCAGGTCCCGCACCAGCGGCTCCAGCTCGCCCAGCGTCTTGGCGGCATAGACATGGTCGAGGCGTTCCGAGTGCTCCTCCGCGCTCAACCGGCCCTCGGCCAGCGCATCGCGGAGAATGTCGGAAATGCGGTCACGGTCGGCATCGGACGCGCGCAGCTCCGCTTCGGTGGTCGGCTTGTGCATCGACACCGGCTGCTGCGACTTCTTCTGGAGCTGCGATTCATCCACCCGCCCACCGTACACAAACGCGATAGATCGCGACTAGTGCGAGTGAGCCTCACCTCACACCGATCGAGCGGCCGGCGGGCTCTACGCTGGACACCGTTCGTCGACGCAGCCGAATGACGCAGCCGAGTGAGGAAGCCCCCCAAAATGCCCGAGTTCTCCTATACGGATCTCCTCCCGCTCGGCGAGGACACGACGCCGTACCGGCTGATCACCTCCGAGGGTGTGAGCACCTTCGAGGCGGACGGGCGCACCTTCCTCAAGGTCGAGCCGGAGGCGCTGCGCACGCTCGCCGCCGAGGCGATGCACGACATCTCGCACTACCTGCGGCCGGCCCACCTCACCCAGCTGCGGCGGATCCTCGACGACCCCGAGGCATCGCCGAACGACCGCTTCGTCGCGCTGGACCTGCTGAAGAACGCGAACATCGCGGCGGCCGGCGTGCTCCCGATGTGCCAGGACACCGGCACCGCGATCGTGATGGGCAAGCGCGGCCAGAACGTGCTGACCTCCGGCGGTGACGAGGCGGCGCTGTCGCACGGCATCTACGACGCGTACACCAAGCTCAACCTGCGGTACTCGCAGATGGCCCCGCTGACCATGTGGGACGAGAAGAACACCGGCTCGAACCTGCCGGCCCAGATCGAGCTGTACGCGACCGACGGCGGCGCGTACAAGTTCCTGTTCATGGCGAAGGGCGGCGGCAGCGCCAACAAGTCGTTCCTCTACCAGGAGACGAAGGCGGTCCTCAACGAGGCCTCCATGATGAAGTTCCTGGAGGAGAAGATCCGCTCGCTCGGTACGGCGGCCTGCCCGCCGTACCACCTGGCGATCGTGGTCGGCGGCACCAGCGCCGAGTTCGCGCTGAAGACCGCCAAGTACGCCTCCGCGCACTACCTGGACGAGCTGCCGGGCGAGGGCTCGCCGGACGGGCACGGCTTCCGGGACAAGGGCCTGGAGGAGAAGGTCTTCGAGCTGACGCAGAAGATCGGCATCGGCGCGCAGTTCGGCGGCAAGTACTTCTGCCACGACGTGCGCGTGGTGCGGCTGCCCCGGCACGGCGCGTCGCTGCCCGTCGCCATCGCGGTGTCCTGCTCGGCCGACCGGCAGGCCGTCGCGAAGATCACCGCCGAGGGCGTCTTCCTGGAGCAGCTGGAGACCGACCCGGCGCGCTTCCTCCCGGAGACCACGGACGAGCACCTGGACGACGACGTCGTGCGCGTCGATCTGAACCGGCCGATGGCGGACATCCGCGCCGAGCTGTCCAAGTACCCGGTCAAGACCCGGCTGTCGCTGTCCGGCACGCTCGTCGTGGCCCGTGACATCGCGCACGCCAAGATCAAGGAGCGGCTGGACGCGGGCGAGTCCATGCCGCAGTACCTGCACGACCACCCCGTCTACTACGCGGGCCCGGCCAAGACCCCCGAGGGCTTCGCGTCCGGCTCGTTCGGCCCGACCACGGCGGGCCGGATGGACGCGTACGTCGAGCAGTTCCAGGCGGCCGGCGGTTCGTTCGTCATGCTGGCCAAGGGCAACCGCTCGAAGCAGGTGACCGACGCGTGCAAGGCGCACGGCGGCTTCTACCTCGGCTCGATCGGCGGCCCGGCCGCGCGGCTCGCCCAGGACTGCATCAAGAAGGTCGACGTCCTGGAGTACGCGGAGCTGGGCATGGAAGCGGTCTGGAAGATCGAGGTGGAGGACTTCCCCGCGTTCATCGTCGTCGACGACAAGGGCAACGACTTCTTCACCGACCCGTCGGGCCCGGTGCTCTCGATCGGCCGCCGGGGCTGATCCTCCGACCCTGGGAACAACAGCAGCACGAACGGGCCCCGCCGCTCCATCGGCGGGGCCCGTTCGTGTTCCGTCGCGAGCCGTTACGCGAAGCGCTGGCTCGCGGAGCCGTCGCAAGCCGCCAGTTTCAGCGGCGAACTCGCGGCGCTCTGGGTCACGCACAGGCCGGTGGCCGCCACCGGGCGGATGGTGCCCGCCGTCATGGTGAACCGCTGGTTGGTGCCGCCGTGGCAGTCCCACAGGATGAGGCCGGTCCCGGCGCTGTAGTTCGAGGCCGGCACGTCCATGCACCGGTCCTGGCTGAGCGCGATGTGCAGCGACTGGTACTGGGTGTCGTACGCGAAGGACTGGTTGCGGCCCCCGTGGCAGCTCCAGCCGAGCATCGCGGTGTTGTTGCGCGACGAGCCGCCGTTGGCGTCCATGCACTGGCCGGTGGCCGCGTTGGTGACCGGCTTGAACGCGTCGTCCCAGGCGCCCTGGTGGAGCACCGGAGTGCCGGTGCTGGCCGGGTCGGCGCAACCGGCTTCCTGGTAGCCGGAGTTGTAGAGCTGGGTCAGGCACGACGCGAAGGCGCCGTGGCCGCGGGCGTTCGGGTGGAAGGACTGGCGTACGGAGTTGGCGTCGGGCGGGAACGGGTTGCTGATGTTCACGACCAGGCCGCGCGCCCAGGTGTTGTCCGTGCACGCCTCATGCCCGTGGAAGAGCCGGGAGTTGTCGAGGTACACCGCCCCGGTGGCCTCGGCGGCCTGGCGCATGCCGAGCTCGAAAGCGGGCACCGCGGAGTTGCGGCCCCAGGCGAGGTCCGTGTCGTAGCCGGTGCAGCCGCCCGGGATCTTGCCGGGGAAGCCGGGGTTGTCGTAGATGTCGGGGCTCATCGGGCTGGGGTAGCCCATCACCACGAGCTTGTAGTCGGCGTCCGCGTAGCCGGCGTCGCGCATGACCGTCCGCAGGTCCTGCACGGTCCCCTCGACCTTGGGCACCAGTCCGTCGACGCGGGCCTGCCAGCCGGGCGCGTACTTGGAGTCGCAGCTGCCCTGGAGCAGGAACCAGCGCTCCACGCAGTCGGTGATGACCGGTCCGAACTGCAGGTCGTCATTGGCCCCCGCGACCAGCACCACCATCTTGATCTTCGTGTTGCGGGCCTTGATGGCGAGGCTGTCGCTCTGCACCAGCTCGTCCGCGTACTGCTTGCTGCCGCCGATCCTGATGTTGCCGGTGTACGCGCCCGAGCAGGCGACGTTGTACGTCTCGTCGGCCGGGATGCCGGTGCGGTGGATCGCGGAGTCCGGGGAGCGGTGGCACCAGTTCGTGGGGCCGTCCGTGCCCGCCTCGTAGGTGCCGACGCCCTCGCCGGAGATCTCGCTGTCCCCCAGCGAGATCAGCCCGGTCTTGCGGTCGGCCATCGGCCGGATCGCCGGACTCCCGTACAGCGCCGTCGCCTCGGCGGCGCGGACCTGCTCGAGGTCGGCGGAGAGCGGCTGGACGGTGCTGTTCTGCGGGGCCGCGGAGGCCGTGGTGGTCAGACCGGCACCGCCCGCGAGGACGGTCGCGAGGACGGCCAGTACCGTCCCGGCGGCACGACAACGTCTCTTTCTCGACATGCGCATACGTCGCTCCTTCCACAGGAATGAAATGGGCTACGGCACTGTCCTACTGATGGGTGTTACTTGGAAGTAGTACGACAATGGGAATGTTGTCGAGGAGTTGCCGAGGAGAGGAATCCAGCCATGCCCGAGGAGCAGTCCCAGGACCGGCCTTTCCGGATCGAGCACGATTCGATGGGCGAGGTACGGGTGCCCGCGGACGCGAAATGGCGGGCCCAGACCCAGCGGGCGGTGGAGAACTTCCCGATCTCCGGCCAGCGGATCGAGCGCGCGCACATCGAGGCGCTGGCCCGGATCAAGGCGGCCGCCGCCAAGGTGAACGCCGGACTCGGCGTCCTGGACAAGGACATCGCCGAGGCGATCCAGGAGGCGGCGGCCGAGGTGGTGGACGGCCGCTGGGACGACCAGTTCCCCATCGACGTCTTCCAGACCGGCTCCGGCACGTCCTCCAACATGAACGCCAACGAGGTCATCGCGACGCTGGCCACCGAGCGGCTGGGCCGTGACGTGCATCCGAACGACCACGTCAACGCGTCACAGTCGTCCAACGACGTGTTCCCGTCGTCCATCCACATCGCGGCCACCGCCGCCGTCACCCGCGACCTCGTGCCCGCGCTGGAGCACCTCGCGGAGTCCCTGGAGCGCAAGGCGGCCGAGTTCGCGGACGTCGTGAAGTCCGGCCGTACGCATCTGATGGACGCCACGCCCGTCACGCTGGGCCAGGAGTTCGGCGGCTACGCGGCCCAGGTCCGGTACGGCGTCGAGCGGCTGCGGGGCGCGCTGCCCCGGCTGGCGGAGCTGCCGCTCGGCGGCACCGCGGTCGGCACCGGCATCAACACCCCGCCCGGTTTCTCGGCCGCGGTGATCGCCGAGGTGGCGCGGACCACCGGGCTGCCGCTGACCGAGGCGCGCGACCACTTCGAGGCGCAGGGCGCCCGGGACGGCATCGTCGAGACGTCGGGGCAGCTCAAGACGGTCGCGGTCGGCCTGACCAAGATCTCCAACGATCTGCGCTGGATGGCGTCGGGACCGCGGACCGGACTGGCCGAGATCAACCTGCCCGATCTCCAGCCGGGCTCGTCGATCATGCCGGGCAAGGTCAATCCGGTGATCCCGGAGGCCGTGCTGATGGTCGCGGCCCAGGTCGCCGGCAACGACCTGACGATCACGATGGCCGGCGCCGCCGGGAACTTCGAGCTCAATGTGATGCTCCCGGTCATCGCCAGGAATGTGCTGGAATCCGTCCGGCTGCTCGCCAACGTCTCCCGGCTGCTCGCCGACCGCACCGTCGACGGCATCACCGCCAATGTCGAGCGGGCCCGTGAGTACGCGGAGTCCTCGCCCTCGGTGGTCACCCCGCTGAACAAATACATCGGTTACGAGGAGGCGGCCAAGGTCGCCAAGAAAGCCGTCGCGGAGCGCAAGCGCATCCGGGACGTGGTGATCGAGCTGGGCTATGTCGAACAGGGAAAACTGACCGAGGAGCAGCTGGACGCGGCGTTGGATGTGCTGCGCATGACCCATCCTTAAGGGCTGATCCGTAAGATCTGTTCATGACAGCCGACACTCTTCTTGACGGAAACGGGCCGGGTACCAGCGGCTACTGGTCGCCGGGTGAGCAAGTGTTGTGGCGTTATCGGGGCAACGGCACCGACGAGCTGCACATCTGCCGCCCGGTGACCGTCGTGCGCGATGACGCCGAGCTGCTCGCGGTCTGGATGGCGCCCGGTACCTCCTGTGTGAAGCCGGTGCTCACCGATGGCTCCCCGATCAACCGGGAGCCGCTCGCCACCCGCTATCTCAAGCCGCGCACTACGCGCGTCGAGCAGTGGTGGGGGGCGGGTGTGCTGAAAATCGCACACCCTGGCGAGCCCTGGTCGGTCTGGCTCTTCTGGGACAAAAGGTGGCATTTGAAGAACTGGTACGTGAACCTGGAGGAGCCGCGCCGGCGCTGGTCCGGCGGTCTGGACTCCGAGGACCACTTCCTCGACATCGCGGTCCGCCCGGACCGCAGCTGGCACTGGCTGGACGAGGACGAGTTCGCCCAGGCGCAGCTCGCGGGCCTTATGCCCGCCGAACGCGCCGAGCGGGTACGGTCGGCCGGACTGGAGGCGGCCGGGGTCATCAGGTCCTGGGGCCGGCCCTTCCGGGACGGCTGGGAGGACTGGCGCCCGGATCCCGGCTGGCCGGTACCGTCACTCCCGGACGACTGGAACCGTCCGGCAAAGTGACCTCGTGAGCCCCTTGATGCGCCCCGGGTCGTCAAACGTAGGATCGTGCTCCGCAACACCGCGCAATTCCCAACCAGCACCCAGAGCCTGACGCCAAGTCATCAAGCCACGCGCACCAAGGAGGACCGAGGCAGTGGGAACCGGCGGCTACGAGGACATAAAGCGGGACCGCGGCGGCCAGGCCGAAGCGTTCGACGCGATCGGCGACCGGTACGACGAGGCGTTCCCCCACAAGGACGGCCAGCTCACCGCGGGCCGGTGGCTCGCGGAGACGCTGCCCGCCGGATCGCGGGTGCTCGACCTGGGCTGCGGCACCGGCCTGCCCAGCACCCGGCAGCTCGCCGGGGCCGGACACCGGGTCGTCGGCGTCGATCTGTCCGCCGGCATGCTCGCGCTGGCCGCGCAGTACGTGCCGGAGGCCGAGTTCCACCAGGGCGACATCGCGGACCTGCGCCCCGGCGGCCCCCTCGACCTCGGACGTTTCGACGGCGTCGCGGCCTTCTTCTCGCTGCTGATGCTGCCGCGCGCGGAGATTCCCTACGCATTGCGCGCCATCCATGATCTGCTGGAGCCCGCGGGTCTCTTCATCCTCTCGATGGTCGAAGCGGATGTGGACGACTTCGCCATCCCGTTCCTTGGTAACACCATCCGGGTATCCGGTTATCTACGGGATGATTTGCACCAGGTAGTGGCGGACGCGGGCTTCGAGGTGATCGAGGAGGAGTCGTACGCCTATGCACCGGCGAGCACCGACGTGCCGCCGGAGGAGCAGCTCTTCCTCTACTGCCGACGACGCGCCTGACACGGCCCAATCCCCGCCGCGGCCAGCGCGTGGCGCACAACCGGATGGAACGACTCGCGTGACCACGGATCGCACGCCCCCGCCCCCGGCGCGGCAACCGGGACCGGATGCCGCCCTGCCGGCACCGCTGCCGGACCCGCGCGGCGGCTTCCGCCTGCCCCCGGGCTCCGACCGGGAGGACCAGCCCTCGCCGCCCCAGGCGCTCCCCGACGACCGTTCCGCACGGGACCGGCAGGCGGCGCAGGCCGCGGGCACGCCCCGGCGCGAAGCCGCCGCCGACGCGTCGTTCTCCAGCACCCCGCCGCGCGGGACCCAGGGGCCGGCGGGTGCCGCCATGGAGCCCGCCGGCCATCCGCGCCACGAGGAGCCCGCGGCGGCGCTCGCACCCACCCCCGCGGCGCCCGCGCCCCCGGGCTCCACGCCGCCCACCCCGCCCGGCGCCTCCGGCACCCTCGGCACCCGTACGGCGGTTTCCTCGGGCTCGGAGGCCGAGCGGCTGCGGTACGTCGGGGCGGCCACCCGGCGGATCGCCCGCGGTCTGGACCTCGACGAGATCCTGCTGGGCCTGTGCCGCTCCGCCGTCCCCGCGTTCGCCGACGCGATCCTGGTCTACCTCCGCGACCCGCTGCCGGTCGGCGACGAACGGCCGTCAGGGCCGCTCGTGCTCCGGCTGCGGCGCGCCGACGGCGGCCTCGACGAGCCCAGCGGGCAGTCCTACGTCGGCACCGTGCTGGCCCCGGTGCCCGCGGAGCCCGCCTACGGCGGCGCCGCCGAGAGCACCCTCGTCCGGCTGGACGGCCCGCTCGCCGAGGTGCTGCGCGGCGTACGCCCGGTCTTCGCGGAGCACCCGCAGTCCGCCGCCGCACTGGAGGAACTGCTGCGCTTCGGCGAGGGTCCTTCGGCCTCCGCCGGCGCGGGTCGGCCCGGAGAACGGCCCGGATTACACCCCGAGCCGGGTGCCGCCAGGAGCGACAGACCGCTGCACCCGCCCGTCCTGCCGACCGGACGCCGCGCGATACTCGCCCCGCTGCGCGGCCGCCGCCGGGTCATCGGCGCCGCCGTACTGCTGCGCCGCCCCGACCGGCCGCCGTTCGAGTCCGACGACCTCCTGGTCGCCGCCCAGCTCGCCACCCACACGGCGCTGGGCGTCGACAAGGCGGTGCTGTACGGACGCGAGGCGTACATCGCGGACGCGCTGCAACGCGAGATGCTGCCCGACTCCCTGCCGCAGCCCACCGGGGTCCGGCTCGCCAGCCGCTATCTGCCGGCCGCCGAATCGGCCCGGGTCGGTGGCGACTGGTACGACGCGATCCCGCTGCCCGGCAGCCGCGTCGCGCTCGTCGTCGGCGACGTCATGGGCCACTCCATGACCTCGGCGGCGATCATGGGCCAGCTGCGCACCACGGTGCAGACCCTCGCGGGGCTCGACCTGGCGCCGCAGGAGGTGCTGTACCACCTGGACGAGCAGGCCCAGCGGCTCGGCAGCGACCGCATGGCGACCTGCGTGTACGCGGTCTACGACCCGATCGCGCACCGGCTGGTGGTGGCCAACGCCGGCCACCCGCCGCCCATCCTGCTGCACGCCAACGGCCTGGCCGAGGTGCTGCGGGTACCGCCGGGCGCGCCGATCGGCGTCGGCGGGGTGCCGTTCGAGGCGGTCGAGCTGCCGGCGCCGGCCGGCGCGACCCTCGTGCTGTACACCGACGGCCTCGTCGAGTCCCGGACACGGGACGTCTGGGGCGGCATCGAGCTGCTGCGCGAGCGGCTGCACGACGCCGCGACCGTGCTGTCGCCGCCGCCGCTGGAACCGCTCTGCGACGAGATCCTGGAGATCCTCGGCCCCGGCGACCGCGACGACGACATCGCGCTGCTGGCCGCCCGCTTCGACGGGATCTCGCCGAGCGACGTCGCCTACTGGTACCTGGAGCCGCAGCCGCAGACCGCCGGCCGGGCCCGGCGGCTCGCCCGCCAGGCGCTGCGCCGCTGGGACCTGGAGCACCTGATCGAGCCGACCGAACTCCTGGTCAGCGAGATCGTCACCAACGCCGTCCGGTACGCCGAGCGGCCCATCACGCTGCGGCTGCTGCGCACCGACGTGCTGCGCTGCGAGGTCGGCGACGACGCGCCGCTGCTGCCGCAGATGCGGCACGCCCAGCCGCAGGACGAGGGTGGCCGCGGCCTGTATCTCGTCAGCCGGATGGCTCAGCGGTGGGGGGCCACAAGACTGAGTGCGGGCAAGGTCGTCTGGTTCGAGCTGGCGATTCCGTAGTTCCCGGCACCCGGGCCCGGGTGCCGGAGGCCGCGCGGCCTCCGGCGCCCCGCTGTCGCCCGGCGTGCCGAGCGGGAGGTTCGGTGCAAGGGTGGTCGAAGCGACGCCCCGGTACCGGACTCTCGACTCGAACGGGAGACACACGCGATGAGCACCCCGTACACCACCAACAACGCCGGTGTCCCGGCGGAGAGCGACGAGCATTCGCTCACGGTGGGGCCGGACGGCCCGATCCTGCTGCAGGACCACTATCTGATCGAGAAGATGGCCCAGTTCAACCGTGAACGGGTCCCCGAGCGGGTGGTGCACGCCAAGGGCAGCGGAGCCTACGGCAGCTTCGAGGTCACGAACGACGTCAGCCAGTTCACCAAGGCCGATCTCTTCCAGCCGGGCCGGCGCACCGAGATGCTGGCCCGCTTCTCCACCGTCGCGGGCGAGCAGGGCAGCCCGGACTCCTGGCGCGACCCTCGGGGCTTCGCGCTCAAGTTCTACACGGAGCAGGGCAATTACGACCTGGTGGGTAACAACACGCCCGTGTTCTTCGTCCGCGATCCGCAGAAGTTCCAGGACTTCATCCGCTCGCAGAAGCGCCGCGCCGACAACGGCATGCGCGACAACGACATGCAGTGGGACTTCTGGACGCTCTCCCCGGAGACCGCGCACATGGTCACCTGGCTGATGGGCGACCGCGGCATCCCGAAGAACTTCCGCCACATGAACGGCTACGGCTCGCACACCTTCATGTGGGTCAACGGCGCCGGGCAGCGGTTCTGGATCAAATACCACTTCATCACCGACCAGGGCATCGACTTCCTCACCCAGGCCGACGCGGACGCGCTGGCCGGCGAGGACCCCGATGCCTTCCGGCGCGATCTGTTCGAGACGATCAAGCGCGGCGAGCACCCTTCGTGGACGTTGAAGGTGCAGGTCATGCCGTTCGAGGACGCGTCCGGGTACCGGTTCAACCCGTTCGATCTGACCAAGGTGTGGCCGCACGGCGACTACCCGCTGATCGAGGTCGGCCGGATGACGCTGGACAGGAACCCGGAGGATTTCTTCGTCCACATCGAGCAGGCAGCCTTCGAACCGTCGAACATGGTGCCGGGCATCGGCCCGTCCCCGGACAAGATGCTGATCGGCCGGCTCTTCTCGTACCCGGACACCCACCGGTACCGGATCGGCCCGAACTACGCACAACTGCCCCCGAACCGGCCGCACTCGCCGGTCTACTCGTACGCCAAGGACGGCCCGATGCGGTACGAGCCGTCCCGTACGGCCGCCGTGTACGCGCCGAACTCCTACGGGGGTCCGGCCGCCGACACCGAGCGGTTCGGTGAGCCGGCGGGCTGGGCGAGCGCGGGCGAGATGGTGCGGGAGGCGTACGCGCCGCACCGCGAGGACGACGACTGGGGACAGGCCGGCACACAGGTGCGGCAGGTGCTCGACGACGCTGCCCGCGCCCGGCTGGTGACGAACGTTTCCGGCCATCTGCTGAAGGGTGTCAGCGCACCCGTCCTGGAGCGGGCGCTGCAGTACTGGCGCTCCATCGACAAGGAGGTCGGCGACCGGATCTCGGTCGCCGTCAAGAGCGGCTGACCCCGCCGCAGCACCTCCGCCCCTCGAAACCGCAGCCCCGGCGCACGTGTTACCCCCCTCCGTGCCCCGGGGCTGCATCGTCTGCCCATAGCTTGCGGATGATTAATGTGCTATCACTTTGCTAGGCGGGCGAATGAGCGCGCCGAGCACTGTGAACGGGGGACCCATGTCCGAGAACCGCACCACCGATCTCCAGTCCGAGATCCCTGAGATGCCTGCCCCGCATGTCACCGAACGGGTGGCCGTCGGCATGCCGGGGCTGCCCTTCCTGCTGATCGCCGTGCCGGTGCTGTTCGGCGGCATCGCGCTCTTCATCGTCGGCATCGCCCAGGCCAAGGACAGCGGCGGCGCGCTGGCGGGCGTCCTGATCGGCGCCGGTGTGCTGATCGCGATCGCCGCCTTCATCACCATGTTCGGCCTCACCCAGGTCGCCCCCGGCGAAGCCCGCGTCTGCCAGCTCTTCGGCCGCTACCAGGGCACCATCCGCCAGGACGGGCTGCGCTGGGTGAACCCGTTCACCAGCCGCCGCAAGATCTCCACCCGGATCCGCAACCACGAGACCGCGGTCCTGAAGGTCAACGACTCGTACGGCAACCCGATCGAGCTGGCCGCGGTCGTCGTCTGGCAGGTCAGGGACTCCGCGCAGGCGGTCTTCGAGGTCGACGACTTCGTGGAGTTCATCGCGATCCAGACCGACACCGCCGTCCGGCACATCGCGACGAACTACCCGTACGACGCGCACGATGTGGAGGGCCTGTCGCTGCGCGGCAACGCCGAGGAGATCACCGAGAAGCTCTCCGTCGAGATCGCCGCACGGGTCGGCGCGGCCGGCGTGAAGATCATCGAGTCCCGCTTCACGCACCTCGCCTACGCCCCCGAGATCGCCTCCGCGATGCTCCAGCGCCAACAGGCCGGCGCGATCGTGGCCGCCCGCCAGACCATCGTCGAGGGCGCGGTCGGCATGGTCGAGTCCGCACTGACCCGGATCTCCGAGCAGGGCATCGTCGAGCTCGACGAGGAGCGCAAGGCCGCCATGGTCAGCAACCTGCTCGTGGTCCTGTGCGGTGACCGCGCCGCCCAGCCCGTACTCAACACCGGGACCCTCTACCAGTGACGGAACGCACCGGCCGCGCCGCCCGCAAGCAGGTGCTGCTGAGGCTCGACCCCGCCGTCCACGACGCCATCGCGACGTGGGCGGCGACCGAGCTCCGCAGCACCAACGCGCAGATCGAGTTCCTGCTGCGCCGGGCGCTCGCCGAGGCCGGGCGCCTCCCCGGCGCCGCCGGGCCGATCCCCCGCCGCGGCCGTCCGGCCCGGTCGGCGGAGCCGTCCGCAGAGTCGCAGACAGAACCGTCGGCAGAGGGAGGAAAAGGGATCGAGAGCCGATAGGAGTGGCTTGACCTGCGATGATCCACTACACACCACGTCTATACACACCACGTATACACGTCATGTAGAGTGCTCGCATGTCAATCGGCCACACCCTGCTCGGGCTTCTTGAGTCCGGCCCACGCCATGGTTACGACCTCAAGCGCGCCTTCGACGAACGCTTCGGCCACGACCGCCCGCTGCACTACGGGCAGGTCTACTCGACGATGGCCCGACTCCTGAAGAACGGGCTCGTGGAGGTCGAGGGCATAGAGCCCGGCAGCGGCCCCGAGCGCAAGCGGTACGCGATCACCGACGCCGGACTGACCGACGTCGAGACGTGGCTCGCCCAGCCCGAGAAGCCCGAGCCGTATCTGCAGACGACCCTGTACACGAAGGTCGTCCTCGCCCTGCTGACCGGCCGCAGCGCCATCGACCTGCTGGACACCCAGCGCGCCGAGCATCTGCGGCTCATGCGGGAACTGACCCGTCGCAAGTCCAGCGGCGACCTCGCCGACCAGCTGATCTGCGATCACGCTCTCTTCCACCTCGAGGCGGATCTGCGGTGGCTGGAACTCACCGCCGCCCGGCTCGACCAGCTCGCGACGGAGGTACGCAAGTGACCAGCTCCACCCCTCAGCCCAGCACGCCGCTGCTCTCCGCCGACGCGCTGCACAAGACCTACGGCCCCACCCCCGCCCTGGACGGCGCCGACTTCACGATCCGCTCCGGCGAGGTCGTGGCCGTGATGGGCCCCTCCGGCTCCGGCAAGTCGACGCTGCTGCACTGCCTGGCCGGCATCGTGCGGCCCGACGCCGGCAAGGTCCTGTACCGGGGCGAAGAGCTGTCCGCCATGTCGGACGCCGCCCGCAGCGCGCTGCGCCGCGGTGACTTCGGGTTCGTCTTCCAGTTCGGCCAGCTCGTCCCCGAGCTGACCTGCGTCGAGAACGTGGCGCTGCCGCTGCGGCTGAACGGCGCCAAGCGCAAGGAGGCCGAGCGGCTGGCCACCGAGTGGCTGCACCGGCTGGAGGTCGACGACCTCGGGCACAAGCGCCCCGGCGAGGTCTCCGGCGGCCAGGGCCAGCGGGTCGCGGTGGCCCGTGCGCTGGTCGGCGGACCCCGGGTGATCTTCGCGGACGAGCCGACCGGCGCCCTGGACTCCCTCAACGGCGAGCGCGTCATGCGGCTGCTGACCGACGCCGCCCGGGACACCGGCGCGGCCGTCGTCCTGGTGACCCACGAAGCGCGGGTCGCCGCGTACTCCGACCGCGAGATCGTCGTACGCGACGGCAAGTCCCGTGACATGGAGCGGGTCGCGTGAGCACGCCCTCGGAGAACGCCCCGCGCACCACTCCTCCACGCACCCTGCCGCGCACCGACGCCCGTACCTGGGTCCGCGACCTCGCGCTCGGCGCGCGCTTCACGCTCGCCGGCGGCAAGGAAGGCTGGATCCGCAACCTGCTGACCGCCGTCGGCGTCGGCCTCGGCGTGGCGGTGCTGCTGCTCGCGTCCGCCGTCCCGGCGATGATGCAGGCCCGCTCGGATCGCAGCCACGACCGTGACGACATGTACTTCGGCGAGAAGCTGAAGCCGACCGCGTCGACCATGCTGATCAACAACACCGACACCGTCTACCACGGCGTGGACGTCTACGGCCGGGTCCTGGACCCCGACGGCGACAAGCCGCCGGTACCGCCCGGCCTGAGCAGGGTCCCGGCCCCGGGCGAGATGACCGTCTCCCCCGCGCTCGCCAAGCTGCTGGACTCCTCCGAGGGCAAGCTGCTCAAGGAGCGGCTCAACTACCGCGTCACCGGCACCATCGCCAAGGCCGGACTGCTCGGCCCCGCCGAACTCGTCTACTACGCGGGCAGCGACACCCTCACCGACGCACACGCCACCCGCGTCGACACGATCGGCGGCGCCCGGCGCAGCTCCGAGGGGCTGGGCGCGGTCCTGACCCTGCTCGTCATCATCGGCCTCGTGGTGCTGCTGATGCCGGTGGCCATCCTCATCGCCACCGCCGTCCGATTCGGCGGCGAACGCCGCGACCGGCGGCTCGCCGCACTGCGGCTGGTCGGCGCCGACACCCGGATGACCCGACGGATCGCGGCCGGCGAGGCACTCGTCGGCGCGGTCGTCGGGCTCGTGTTCGGCCTCGGGTTCTTCCTGCTGGGACGACACTTCACCGGGCAGATCGAGCTGTACAGGCTGAGCGTCTTCCCCTCCGACGTCCGGCCCGGCACCGGCCTCGCCCTGCTGATCGTGCTCGGCGTCCCGGCGGCGGCCGTCGCGGTCACCGTCCTCGCGCTGCGCGGTATCGCCATCGAACCGCTGGGGGTCGTCCGCAACGCGGCACTGCGCAAGCGCCGCCTGTGGTGGCGGCTGCTCATTCCGGTCGCCGGACTGGCGCTGCTGGCCCCGCTGTTCGGCGGCGTCCAGGGCAACGCGGACCTCAACGCGTACCAGATCTCGGCGGGCGCGATCCTGCTGCTCGTCGGTGTCACCGCCGTCCTGCCCTGGCTCGTCGAGATGATCGTCAACCGCTTCGGCGGCGGCCGGATCCCCTGGCAGCTCGCCACCCGCCGTCTGCAGCTCAACAGCGGCGCCTCCGCCCGGATGGTCAACGGCATCACCGTCGCGGTGGCCGGCGCCATCGCCCTGCAGATGCTGTTCAGCGGCATCGAGAGCGGCTTCACCTCCGACACCGGCAAGGACCCGAACCGGGCCCAGATGCAGGCGAGCGTCGATGTCACCGACGGCCCGCAGGCGACCGCCGCGTTCCAGGCCTACCGGACCACCCCCGGAGTGCGCTCAGCGCTCGGTCTCGTCCAGACGTCCGCCATCCCCGACGGCGCGGCGGCGAAGGCGAAGGCCTCCGGCAACCCCGACGCCGCGGGCGAGATCCTGGAGTTCCCGGTGATCGTCGGCGACTGCGCCGCACTCGCCGAGATCGCCGCCGTCGGCGACTGCGCCGACGGAAGCGTCTACCGCGTCCTGCCGGACGCGTCGTACACCACCCCGCCCGACATCTCCAAGGCCGGCGCCCGGCTGGACCTCAACGCCCCGCAGAGCGGCGTGCTGACCGGCCCGCCCCGGCCGTGGACCGTCCCGGCCACCGCCCGCACGGTCAAGTCCCGCACCAGCCCCAACGGCGACGTGCAGTGGGGCATCCTCGCCACCCCCGGCACCCTGGACGTGGCCCGGACGCAGCAAGCGCGCGCCACGGTGCTGATCAAGCTCGACGCGCAACGGCCGGACGCGGAGGAGTACGTCCGCAACACCACGGCCCGGCTGGGCGAGAGCGCGAACACCTACACGCTCGAAGGCACCCGCACGGTGCGCAAGTACACCAGCATCAAGCGCGGGTTGCTGATCGGCGCGGTCACCACCCTGCTGCTGATCGGCATCAGCCTGCTGGTCTCGATGCTGGAGCAGCTGCGCGAGCGCAAGAAGCTGCTCGCGGTGCTGATCGCCTTCGGCACCCGGCGCTCCACCCTCGGGCTGTCGGTGCTGTGGCAGACCGCGCTACCGGTCGCCCTCGGCCTGGCGCTGGCGGTGATCGGCGGCCTCGGACTCGGCTCCGTGCTGCTGAAGATGGTCGGCTCACCGATCCGCGTCGACTGGGCGAGTGCCGCGACGATGACGGGCGTCGGGGCGGGCGTGGTCCTGCTCGTCACGCTGCTCAGCCTGCCGCCGCTGTGGCGCATGATGCGCCCGGACGGTCTGCGGACCGAGTAACCCCACCGGATTCCGGCACCGACGCCGGCCGGACCTGCTTCCCTCAGGCCCGGCCGGCGTCGGCGTACTCCAACACGTCCGCCCCGTCCGTCACGTTCTCCGCTGCCTCCGCGTCCTCCGCGTCGAGGACGCGCACCGGCAGCGGCCGCAGCGCCTCGCGCAGCGCGGCCGCGAAGGCCGTGAACTCCTCCGCGCGGGCGGTCCCGCCGCGCATCGCGAGCGCGATCCGCCGTGACGGCGCGGGATCCGCGAAGTACCCGGTCGACAGCTGGTCGTTGCGCCCGGTCTCCACCAGCAGCGCGGTCCGCGGCAGCAGCGTCACCCCGAGCCCGCCCGCGACCAGCTGCACGAGCGTGGACAGCCCGGCCGCGGTGGTCGTCACCGGAACGCCGCCCGGCCGCCCGGCCTCCCGGCAGATGTCGAGCGCCTGGTCGCGCAGGCAGTGCCCCTCGTCGAGCAGCAGCAGGTCCATCTCCCGCAGCGCCTCACGGGGAATGGCCTGCCGTCCGGCCAGCCAGTGCCCCTGCGGTGCGACCACGGCGAAGTCCTCGTCGAAGAGCGGCAGTTCGGTCACCCCGGGCATCCCGAGCGGCACCGCGAGCAGCAGCAGATCGAGCCGCCCACCGGTCAGCCCCTCCAGCAGTGACGACGTCTGCTCCTCGTGCACCTGCAGATCCAGCGCCGGGTAGCGGACATGGACCAGCCGCAGCACCGTCGGCAGCAGATACGGCGCGACGGTCGGAATCACCCCGAGCCGCAACACTCCCGTGAACGGCGCCCGCGCCGCCTCCGCCTCCTCCATCAGCTCCCCCACGGCGTCGAGCACGCTCCGTGTCCGCGCCGCGATCCGCTCCCCCGCCGCGGTGAGCAGCACCCTGCGCGTCGTCCGCTCGACCAGCTGCACTCCCAACGTCTCCTCCAGCGCGGCGACCGCACCGGAGAGCGCCGGCTGACTGGTCCCGATGGACGCCGCCGCATCACGGAAGTGCAGGTACTCGGCCACGGCGGCGAAGGCCCGCAACTGGGACAGGCTGGGCTGCTTGCTCACTGACACTCCGGGCTACTGATAGGCGACTCCGATCAACGCCGTCGAGTCTAGCTATTTCTGTGATCAATAGACGCCATGGGAGGGTGGAATACGTCCAACCCTCTGGAAAGCCTCAAAAGGGATTTCCAATGTTTCAAGGAGAGCGCGTGCTCACTGTCGGTGACAAGTTCCCCACCTACGACCTGACTGCCTGCGTCGATCTCGACGCGGACAAGGCCTTCGCCCAGATCGACCACAAGTCGTACGAGGGCAAGTGGCGCGTGGTGTTCTTCTGGCCGAAGGACTTCACCTTCGTCTGCCCGACCGAGATCGCCGCGTTCGGCAAGCTGAACGACGAGTTCGCCGACCGCGACGCCCAGATCCTCGGCGTTTCCGGCGACTCCGAGTTCGTGCACCACGCCTGGCGCAAGGACCACGCCGATCTGCGTGACCTGCCCTTCCCGATGCTCGCGGACTCCAAGCACGAGCTCATGCGCGACTGCGGCGTCGAGGGCGAGGACGGCTTCGCGCAGCGTGCCGTGTTCATCGTCGACCCCAACAACGAGATCCAGTTCACGATGGTGACCGCCGGTTCCGTGGGGCGTAACCCCAAGGAGGTGCTGCGGGTGCTCGACGCCCTGCAGACCGACGAGCTGTGCCCGTGCAACTGGAGCAAGGGCGAGACGACCCTCGACCCGGTCGCGCTCCTCGCGGGCGAGTGATCCGGTATGTCGCTGGACAACCTCAAGTCGGCGCTGCCCGACTACGCCAAGGACCTGAAGCTGAACCTCGGTTCGGTCATCGGTAACTCCGAGCTTCCGCAGCAGCAGCTGTGGGGCACGGTGCTCGCCGTCGCCATCGCGTCGCGTTCGCCGCGGGTGCTGAGCGAGCTGGAGCCGGAGGCCAAGGCCAACCTCTCCCCCGAGGCGTACACCGCCGCCAAGTCCGCTGCCGCGATCATGGCGATGAACAACGTCTTCTACCGGACCCGGCACCTGCTGTCGGACCCGGAGTACGGCACGCTGCGCGCGGGGCTGCGGATGAACGTCATCGGCAACCCGGGTGTGGAGAAGGTCGACTTCGAGCTGTGGTCGCTGGCGGTCTCGGCCGTCAACGGCTGCGGCCAGTGCCTGGACTCGCACGAGGCCGTACTGCGCAAGGCGGACGTCTCGCGCGAGACGATCCAGGAAGCGGTCAAGATCGCCGCCGTCGTCCAGGCGGTCGGAACGACGCTGGACGCCGAGGCCGTCATCGCCGGCTGAGCAGCCGCACCGCATCACGCAGCGGGCCCCCGACCGATGGTCGGGGGCCCGCTGTACGTGTGCGGGTGTGCGTGCCCACGGGC
>NZ_JAPVLS010000061.1:0-27719 GCF_027158125.1 Streptomyces sp. H39-C1 | reverse complement strand
AGCTCCCCTCCGCCAGGCCGCCGATCGGGGCGAGCTCCTCGACCGTGGCGCCGTGCGGGCCGGGCTCGGTGACCATGGCGGCCTCCCGGGCGTGGCTGCGGAGGTAGCCGACGACCGTGTTCGTCACGGCGACGAGCGGGACCGCGACGACGGCGCCGCCGATGCCGGCGATGAGCGAGCCGGCGGCGACGGAGAGCACCACGGCCAGCGGGTGGACGCGGACGGCGCGGCCGAGGATGAAGGGCTGCAGGATGTGGCCCTCGATCTGCTGGACCGCGAGCACCACGATGAGCACCATCAGGGCGGTGAACGGCCCCTCGGTCACGAGCGCGACGACCATCGCCAGCGCGCCCGAGGCGACCGCGCCGACCAGCGGGACGAAGGCGGCGACGAAGATGACGACGGCCAGCGGCACCGCCATCGGCACGTTCAGGAACCAGATGCCCACGCCGATGAAGACGGCGTCGATGAGGGCCACTATCACCGTGCCGCGCACGTAGAGCGTCAGCGTCCGCCAGGCGCGCGGCCCGGCGCCCGCCAGCCCGTCGCGGGCGGCGGCCGGGAAGAGCTTGAGGGTCCAGTTCCAGATGTTGCGGCCGTCGTAGAGCAGGAAGAGCGTGCTGAACATCGCGAGCAGCATGCCGGTGAGCAGTTCGACGATGACGGTGACGCCCTGGAGGCCGGCGTCGGTGACGGCCTTGGTGTTCGTGCTGATGGTGTCGGTGAGGTTCTTGGCGAGCTGGTTGATCTGGTCCTCGGTGACGTGGAACGGGCTGTTGAGCAGCCAGCGCTTCATCTCGGCGACGCCGTCGGTGAGCTTGGTGGACAGGTCGTCGACGTTGTCCATCACCTGCCACACGACGAACCAGCCGACCAGGCCCATCAGCACGAAGCCGCCGATGAAGGTGATGCCGGTGGCGAGGCCGCGCGGTACCCCGGCGCGTCTGAGCCGGCCCACGACGGGCTGGAGCAGCGCGGTGATGAGGAGCGCGGCGACGAAGGCCAGGACGACCAGTTGGATGGCGCCGATGATCCGCATCAGCACCCAGACGGTGCCGGCCAGTACCAGCAGCCGCCAGGCGACCTCGGCCGCGACGCGCATGCTCCACGGCACGACGCCCAGCGGGTCGGGCAGCTGTGCGCCGCCCGGCGCCTGCGGCGGATGGCCGGCGGCCGCCACGGCCTTGGGCGCGGGCCTCGGCTCGGACCCGGCTGCGGTCCCGGATCCGGCCTTCCGCGGGACATGCGGTCGCGGCCTGGTCTTCGGCGGCGGGGCGTCGGGCTGCTCGTCCTGTTCGGCCGTCACCTCCGCGCGCCGTTCGTCGAGGCGGTCGGCGAGCTTGGCCAGCTTGGAGGCAACCACCGCGCTCCAATGGCGCTTTTCCGACATCGCGTTCCCCTGCCCCTTCGTTCCGGCACCCGCACCGGCATCGGTGAGGAGGACGACGTTACCCGTGCCCGGGGTTGCCTCTCCTGCCGCCCGCCCTGTACCGCTCCGCTCATGCGTGTGCCCCCCGACCGGCTGGGGTCGGGGGGCACACGGGAAAGCTCACCTGATACCGGGACGAACCGGCCGCCGTGACTCAGTACGAGTGGTGCTGCTGCCAGTAGGACCAGGCACCGCACGGGCTGTCGTACCGCTCGTTCATGTAGTTGAGGCCCCACTTGATCTGCGTGGCCGGATTGGTCCGCCAGTCGGCGCCGACGGAAGCCATCTTCGAGCCCGGGTAGGACTGCACGAGTCCGTACGCGCCAGAGGACTGGTTGGTCGCCGTGTAGTCCCAGCCGCTCTCGTGCTCCACGATGTTGGAGAAGCACTGGAACTGGCTGGAGCCGACGATCTGCAGGGCCATGGCCTTGACTTCGGCCGTCGTGTACGAGCTCTTGACCGCGAACGTCGCACGCTCCGCGGAACGGCTCGCCGCCGCCTTCGCCTCCAGTTCCCGGGCTTCCTTCGCCTTGGCGGCCGCTTCGTCGGCGGCCTTCTTCTTGGCGGAGGCGTCCTTGGCTGCCTGCTGGCGCGCGCTGTCCTCGGCTGCCTTCTTCGCTGTCGCGTCGGCGGCGTCGGACTGTGCCTGCGCCTGCTGCGTCAGTGAAGCCTGCTGAACCTGCTGGCCAGCGGGTATGTCCGCGAGTACGGTCGTCGCGCCGGCGGCCTCGACAGGCTGGTTGGAGCCCTGGTCAGCGCCTGCTGCGACGCCGACTACGGCGCCCACGGTGGTGACTGCGGTGGCCGAGGCCACTGCGAATCCCCGGACCGAGATCCGGCTCACACGATTGTCCTTCCAGCACCGTCCGCGTGGTGACCTCGCGGACCGAATCGTGCCCCTGAACGCTGGCCTCCCCTTGTTCCGGACCGCGAACGGTCCGACTGGTCACGGGGGCACTGGCCCGGTGCGGGTCCCTGACGGGATTCCGCGTGGTGCTCGGGCGGCTTACGGCGGCAACGCTGTTCAGTTCTGGGGTTCCACACCGCTGGGGGTGTGGGTGCGCCGTAAGCGGGGCCTGACAGCGTCACACCCTAGCGGGAAGGGAAGGCCGTCAAGCAATTTACGGATGCGTGGCAAACGTCACACGGCTTCATGAGCGGAAAACCCCGGCGCGGCGCGCCCCACAACGCTAGGCTGCTGCGCCCCTTGGGGACGCAGCAGCCTCAACTCACGCACGGTTACCGGGTCATACCCCGTTGTCCTCCAGCAACTCCGTCACCAATGCGGCGATCGGGGAGCGTTCGGACCGGTTCAGGGTGATGTGCGCGAAGAGCGGATGTCCCTTGAGCTTTTCGACGACGGCCACCACACCGTCGTACCGCCCGACCCTCAAGTTGTCCCGCTGTGCCACGTCATGGGTCAGAATGACCCGCGATCCGGCACCGATACGCGACAGAACGGTCAACAGGACGTTCCGTTCGAGCGACTGGGCCTCGTCCACGATCACGAACGCGTCGTGGAGCGACCGGCCGCGGATGTGGGTCAGTGGCAGCACTTCGAGCATGCCCCGCGCCACGACCTCCTCGATGACCTCCTTCGATGTCACCGCGGACAGGGTGTCGAAGACAGCCTGAGCCCAGGGGCTCATCTTCTCCGACTCACTGCCCGGCAGGTATCCCAGCTCCTGTCCGCCGACCGCGTACAGCGGCCGGAAGACCATCACCTTGCGGTGCTGCTGACGCTCCAGCACCGCCTCCAGGCCCGCGCACAGGGCCAGTGCCGACTTGCCGGTGCCGGCCCGGCCGCCCAGCGACACGATCCCCACATCGGGATCGAGCAGCAGATCCAGCGCGACCCGCTGTTCCGCGCTGCGGCCGTGCAGCCCGAAGGCCTCCCGGTCGCCGCGCACCAGCCGCACCCGGCCGTCCTCGGTCACCCGGCCGAGCGCCTTGCCGCGCTCGGACTGGAGGACCAGTCCGGTGTGCACGGGCAGGTCGCCTGCCTCGGGCAGGACGATGACCTCTTCCGCGTAGAGCCTGTCCACCTCCTCCGCGTCGACCAGCAGCTCCTCCATACCGGTCCAGCCCGACGTGATCGCCAGCTCGGCCCGGTACTCCTCGGCCGCGAGGCCGACGGAGGAGGCTTTCACCCGCAGCGGCAGGTCCTTGGAGACGACCGTGACGTCGTACCCCTCGGCCTGGAGGTTGCGGGCGACCGCCAGAATGCGCGAATCGTTGTCACCTAGCCGGAACCCGACGGGGAGCACCCCGGGGTCCGAGTGGTTCAGTTCGACGCGGAGCGTGCCACCCAGCTCGCCGATCGGGATCGGGGCGTCGAGACGCCCGTACTTGATCCGGAAGTCGTCGAGCAGCCGCAACGCCTGTCGGGCGAAGTAGCCGAGCTCTGGATGGGCCCGCTTGGCCTCCAACTCCGTGACCACCACCACCGGGAGCACGACTTCGTGCTCGTCGAAGCGGGTGAGGGCATTGGGGTCGGCAAGCAGGACGCTGGTGTCGAGGACGTAAGTGCGCCGGTCGTGCTCCCGGCGATTCTTGCTTTTCACCACGTGTGGACGAACCCCCTCGGGCAGAGGTCGGGGTGCGACAACGTCGCGCTGTACTGGGCCGGGACCGGGCGCGTGGGCCGGTCCGCGGCCCTCCGTAAACGGCACGTCCGTGGGCAATGGGCCTCCCGGGCGGACGAACCTGGGTGCCGTCCGCTGTTGACCGGTGTATGCCCTCGAAAGCGGGTGCCTATGCGACTGCATATGACAGCTGTGCCATCAATCCTGGCGCGGGCCCGAAAAAAGTGCGGCAGATGAACGGAAGATGCTGCGGCAGATGGCCGAAGGAGGCTACGGAGCGGCCACTCGGGGTCGGCCGCAGGAGGTACCCGGGATCGGCAGGAGGGGGTACTCGCGGTCGTCCGGACGTGGTCGTCGAGCCGGCCTCGGACGGCTACGAACCGTAGCGGCGGTGCCGCGCCGCGTAGTCACGCAGCGCGCGCAGGAAGTCGACCTTGCGGAAGGCCGGCCAGAAGACTTCGCAGAAGTAGTACTCGGAGTGGGCGCTCTGCCAGAGCATGAAGCCCGACAGCCGCTGCTCTCCGCTGGTGCGGATGACGAGGTCCGGGTCGGGCTGACCGCGGGTGTAGAGGTGCTCCGCGATGTGCTCGACGTCCAGCAGCTCGGCGAGGTCCTCGATGGACGTGCCGCGCCCCGCGTGCTCGTGCAGCAGCGAGCGGACCGCGTCCGCGATCTCCTGTCGCCCGCCGTAGCCGACCGCGACGTTCACGAGGATGCCCTCGACGCCATGGGTGGCCTGCTCGGCCTCCTTCAGCACCGACTGGGTGCGCGCCGGCAGCATGTCCATCGTGCCGACGTGGTGGATGCGCCAGCGGCCGGTCTCGGCCAGCCCGCTCACCGCGCCCTCGATGATGCCCAGCAGCGGGACGAGCTCCTCGGCGGGACGGTCCAGGTTGTCGGTCGACAGCAGCCAGAGCGTGACGACCTTGACCCCGGTCTCCTCGCACCAGCCCAGCATCTCGGCGATCTTGTCGGCGCCGGCCCGGTGGCCCTGCTCCGTCGTACCGCCCGCGGCCTTGGCCCAGCGCCGGTTGCCGTCCAGGATCACACCGATGTGCTTGGGTCCCTGGGCCAGATCGAGGCGGTGCTCCACTCGGCGGGCATACAGCCCATACACCAGGTCGCGCAGATTCATCGCGTACCAGCCCCTCCAGCGCTCGTCACCCGATCGCCACAGTACTGCGCGCGGCGGTGAGCACACGAACCGGGTGCCCGGCTTCCGGTTCGGATCCGGGGGCCCGGAGGCGTGATAGGCAGAGTGCATGAATAACCGTTCCCTCTACCGCGCCGCCGACGAGCGCTACGACTCCATGGAGTACCGCCGCACCGGCCGCAGCGGGCTGAAGCTCCCCGCGATCTCGCTGGGCCTGTGGCACAACTTCGGTGACGACCGCACCCTCGACTCGCAGCGCGCGATCCTGCGCCGCGCCTTCGACCTGGGCGTCACCCACTTCGACCTGGCCAACAACTACGGCCCGCCCTACGGCGCCGCCGAGTCCAACTTCGGGACGATCCTGGCGCAGGACTTCCGCCCGTACCGCGACGAGCTGGTCATCTCCAGCAAGGCCGGCTGGGACATGTGGCCGGGCCCGTACGGCGACGCCGGTTCCCGCAAGTACCTGCTCGCCTCGCTCGACCAGTCGCTGTCCCGCATGGGCCTCGACTACGTCGACATCTTCTACTCGCACCGCTTCGACCCGGAGACCCCGCTCGAGGAGACGATGGGCGCCCTGGCCTCCGCCGTCCAGCAGGGCAAGGCGCTCTACGTCGGCATCTCCTCGTACAGCCCCGAGCGCACCCGCGAGGCGGCCCGCATCCTGCGCGAGCTGGGCGTCCCGGCGCTCATCCACCAGCCCTCGTACTCGATGATCAACCGCTGGATCGAGGACGACGGACTGCTCGACGTCCTCGCCGACGAGGGCATGGGCTGCATCGGCTTCGTACCGCTCGCCCAGGGTCTGCTGACGGACAAGTACCTCGGCGGCATCCCCGACGACTCCCGCGCCGCCCAGGGCAAGTCCCTCGACCCGGGCCTGGTCAACAAGGAGACGGTCACCCGGCTCCAGGCCCTCAACGAGATCGCGCAGCGCCGCGGCCAGTCCCTCGCCCAGCTCGCGCTGAGCTGGGTGCTGCGCGACGAGCGCGTCACCTCGGCGCTCATCGGCGCGTCGTCGGTCAAGCAGCTGGAGGCCAACGTGGCGGCGGTCGGCGCGCCGAAGCTCACGACGGAGGAGCTGGCGGAGATCGACCAGTACGCGGTGGAGCCGGAGGGCGTGAACCTCTGGTCGGTGAGCAGCGAGGCGTAGGACTGACGTCGTCGCGGCGCGTTGCTTCGCGGCGCGTTGCTTCGCGGCGCGTTGCTTCGCGGCGCGTTCCTTCGCTTTGCGTCGGGCGGGGTGGTGCCGGTGGTGGTCAGGCGGTCGCCAGCAGCACTCCGCCCAGCGCGCCGATCAGCATGAACGGCCCGAAGGGCAGGGGCGTCTTACGGTTCGCCCGGCGGGTGGCCAGCAGCACGAGCCCGGCGACGGCGCCGAGGACGAACCCCGCGAACGTGCCCGCGAAGAGCACCGGCCAGCCGTACCAGCCGAGGGCGAGGCCGAGCGTCGGGGCGAGCTTCACGTCACCGAAGCCCATGCCGGCCGGGTTGATGAGGAACAGCAGGAAGTAGACGGCCCCGAGGACGACCCCGCCGAGCAACGCCCGCGGCCAGGAGCCCTCGTGCCCCGGCAGCAGGGCGGCGGCGCCCAGCAGGGCGGCCGTGCCGGCCAGCGCGGGGAGGGTCAGGACGTCGGGGAGCCGAAAGACGGCCAGGTCGATACGGGCCAGCAGCACGCCGAGCGGCACGAGCAGCAGCCACACCACCAGTTCGGGACGCGCCCCGACGAGCGCGGCGAGCGCGGCGCAGGCCGTGACGCAGAGGAGCACGGTGCCGTACGGGCGCTGCCGTGTGCCCGTCCCACCGTTATCGCTGCTCCCGCTGTTCCCACTGCTCCCGCCGATCCCACTGCTCCCGCCGATCCAGCCGCGCGGGCCCGGGGGGTACGGCAGGCCGTCCTCGTCGTCCGCGCGCACCGGTTCCCCGGACGCGACCGCGAGCCGGTGGATGGCGCGCGGCAACGCGAGGCCCGCCACGATTCCCCAGACGGCGGCGACTGCGGTGAGGTAGACAGACATCCGGGGTCCTCCCGTGCGGGACGGATTCGGCACGGCGCGGGAGGCGCGGCCCTGCGGGGTTTCGGGGGCCGAGGCTACACGGAGGTGCGGGACGGATGGGTCTGACGGGTCGGACGGTCCGGTGGCAGGACGGCGGCGGAACGTTGCGGCTCACCGCGCCGGAAGCGGTGGCGGCGGGAGAGGCGGGAGAGGCCGGGGAATCAGCTGACGGCACGGGCCGGGAGCCGCTCCCGCCCGTACCGCTGGAGATCGCCGCGTCCTACCGGGCCAGGACCCGGGGACTGCTCGGGCGGGACGGACTGACGGGGGCGCTCCTGCTCACACCCGCGACGAGCGTGCACACCGTACGGATGCGCTTCGCGATCGACGTCGCCTATCTGGACCGCCGGCTGCGCGTCCTGGCGGTGCGCACCATGCCGCCCGGCCGCCTGGGGCGGCCCCGGCTGCGCGCGCGGCATGTGCTGGAGGCGGAGGCGGGCGCGATGGAGCGCTGGGGGCTGCGGCGCGGGGTGCGGGTGGAGATCGATGCCGGCTGACGTCCGCTGACCTCAGCTGACCTCAGCTGACGTCGATGCTGTTGACGATCTGCCGCAGTTCATCGGGCCAGCCGTCGACGTCGGGTCCGGTGACACGGACGAGGACCGGGCGGCCGTGGCTGTCGGTCGTGGTGATCTCGACGGCCCGGTTGCTGCTGCCGTCCGCCGCCCGTTCCACGTACCGCAACTGCTGGGCGGGCCGGCCGTCGATCGTCATGGCGTGTGCGCGGACGCCCCGCCGGGTGGCGCCGCCGGGCCACACGGTGATCTCGCCGACCGGGCGGCCGCCCGCGCCGCGGAGCACGGCGGAAGCCTGCGCGCCGGCGGTGCTCTTCCCTGCGGGCCGCGTTTCCTCCCACGCCTTCGGATGCGCTACGGCCACCGAGCCGCCGTGCATCACCTTCCACCCCTCGGGCGCTCCTTCACCGGCGGAGCACGCGCTCAGCACGGCGGCCGCGCCGACCACGCCCGCTACATACCGAATAATCCCCTTGTCCCGCATGGCGCCAATCTAGGGTCAGCGCGCGGTGCGCAGCCGGTCAGCACGCCGCGCGAAAGTCGCCCCACCGCACAGCGCCCACCCTGACAAGGAGCCCGCCATGGGAGATCTGACCGGCAAGACGGCACTGGTGACCGGAGCCTCGCGTGGCATCGGGCGCGCGATCGCCCAGCGCCCCGCCGCGGACGGCGCCCTCGTCGCGGTCCACTACGGCAGCAACAAGACCGCGGCCAAGGAGACGGTCGACGGCATCCTGACGGCCGGGGGCCGGGCCTTCGCCCTGCAGGCCGAGCTGGGTGTCGAGGGCGACGTGGACACGTTGGTGCACGCCCTCGAACGCGGGCTGCGCGAACACACCGGCCAGGCACCCCGCTTGGACATCCTCGTCAACAACGCCGCGATCAACGCCGCCGGCGGGCCGATCGAGGCGGAGTCACCGGAGCGCTTCGAACGGCTCTTCGCCGTCAATGTGCGCGCGCCGTTCTTCCTTGTCCAGCGCGTGCTGCCGCTGCTCCGCGACGGCGGCCGCATCATCAACATCAGCTCCGCCGTCACCCGCATCGCGCTTCCCGAGACGATCGCGTACGGCATGACGAAGGGCGCGCTCGACGTCCTCGGCCACACCCTCGCCAAGCACCTCGGCTCGCGCAACATCACCGTCAACACGGTGGCCCCCGCCACGGTCGACACCGACGCCAACGCCTTCTGGCTGCGCGGCAACCCGGAAGCGCAGGAGCTGGTCGCCGCGGACACCGCACTCGGCCGCGTCGGCCTCCCCGACGACATCGCCGCCCCCGTCGCCTTCCTCGCCTCCGACGACGCCCGCTGGATCACCGGCCAGATCGTCGACGCGACGGGCGGCTGCCGGCTCTGAGGCTCCGGCGGGGGCGCGGGTGCGGCGGGCGCCCGGATGAGGGCAACAAAAAACGGGCCGGTTCGCAGGGGGGGGGGGGAGAGCGAACCGGCCCGAGGGGGGGAGTTACACCGTACCGCTTATGAGCGCGTGCTCAGCACCTCACGCGGCGGACGGTGTGAACGTAATCTCCACCCGGCGGTTCTGACGGCGTCCCGCTTCGGATGAATTGTCAGCAATGGGATAGTCCTCGCCGTAGCCGCGCACCTGGAAACTGTGGCTTGCGCCACCGGCGGATCCGAGCGCCTGGGCCAAAATTTTGTAGACGGCGTCGGCGCGTTGCTTCGACAACACGTCCCCGTGCTCGCTGCTGCCCAGGTTGTCGGTGAACCCGAAGACCCGGATGGGTGACGAAACCTTCTTTGCGTTGATGTCGCCCGCAATGGCCTTGATCCGCGCCGCCGCGGCCGGCGACAGCACCGCACTGTCGATCTCGAACAGCACCTCCGACTGCAGCGCGTACGTGATCGAGGAGTTGGACTCCTCATGCCGCTGCTCCGGCTGACTCGCACTCGTCGACGACTGGTCCGTGACCGCCACGATGTCCAGCACCTTCGCCGGCGCCAGCGTCGCCCCTTCCGGCAACTTCAGCCGCGGCGAGGTCGGATCGACCTTCACCGGCGCCGAAGGCGCCACCGTAGAAGGCGAAGCCGACGGCCCCCCATCCGCCCGCGCGATCCCGACGGGCCCGGCGAACGTGATCGTGACAACCGAAAGCGTGAGCACGGCCGCACCGGCGGCACGTCGCTTGGTACGGGGCATGATCGCTCACCCCTCCGAAATCTGGATCTTGGCGGGCGGCATGGTGGGGAGCTGGAACTCCACGGAGGTGGTACCGGTGGGCGGGGCGGGGAACTGCGCGAAGATGGGACGGGTCTCCTTGGGCTGAATACTGAGCAGACCCATCGTGCACAGGCACTTGCCCTCCGTATCCCGGAGAACGTAATAGCGCTTCTTTCCCGCTTGGTCGACGAGGACCGCGCCGGCGACCGAGGCACCGGATCTGCTGACCGCGGTCTCCGAACCAACCCACATGTCGGCGTTGAAGACCTCCGTGCCGTTGTTCGTAACCGACCCCTGCACGGTGAGAAATCCACCCGCGTCCCGGACAACCGAGTTGATGGTGACCTCGATTCCCTTCTCGCCCTTGACCTGGGCCAATACCTGGGTCGCATCGGCGGACGGGGACGAGCCGCCCTTGCTGGCAGTACCCCCGCTGGAGGCGGACTTGGACGAAGGCTTGCTGTCCGGTTGTTTGTCGCCACCGCCCCCACCACAGCCCGCCAGGGCAAGGGCAACGCCAGCCGTGAGTGCCACCACCGCTGAGGCCCGCCGGACCATCGGCCTGTACTGGTCGCTCATTGCTCCCCGTTCCTTCATTTCTCGATCGACCATCACTTGCTCAGATGCACGGTGAAGAACAGCGAAAGGTCCAATCGGAACCCGTTCGCTGTCGGATCGACGCTCACGTCCTCACCGCCGTTGCAGGAGAACTTGATCGCCTTGCCGTCCTTTTGGCGCACGGTGCAACGGGGTTCGACGACAGCTGTGGCGTTCGCCAAGGCGTGCTTGTTCTCAGTGCCGTCGATTACGGACTTGCCGACGGTTCCCTGCGTCCGAACGCCGACGGTGTAGCCGGGGGGATCATCCGTCCGGTCACAGATCTGACGGTCGGCATGATTTGCGACAGCCATGGTCGCGGCGGCCTCGCAGGCACCGGCACCGTTCATGCCGGCGCCCGCGAGGAGATCGCCTAGCTGGGAGAGATCGCCTTCGATCAGCGCCTTGTTGAAGGCGTCCTTGACGTCGTCGCGAGCACTGCGCGCAGCCGCCAACGCCGAAGCATCAGCCGCGGTCTGTGCACTGTTTCGAACGACGGAGGCCTGACCGACAGCAAAGAACGCGAATGCGAGGAAGAACAGCGCCGCCACCGCGACGATGTACAGACCGAGCGTCTGTCCGTCGTCGCAACCGGCGAGTGCTACTTTCCGTTGCCCGCGATGACCTTGTCGATCATTCCTGTGATCCCGTTCTTGACCTTCGTGCCGATGTCCGTCGTCCCGGCCAGCACGCCGATGATCACTGCGATCACGACGGCGATCCCGAGGTACTCGAACGACGTCTGCCCCCGGTCGCTGCTCAGCTTCTCGCGCATCCAGATCTGCGTGACCACGAGCCGCTTCACTGCCCACCTGCTCATGTCTGATCGCCCCATCCTTTGTCACCTGATGAACGCCAACCACGCCCGATGCGACGGCCGGTCTCTCGTTCCCACGCTCGCTACGGCCGCCGAACTCGACGTCACCTATCACGGCGCACCGCCTCTCACCGGTCCGGTCCGTAGCGATCCGTTCTTGATTGCAGGTGCAAATATGGTTGCGTCTGCAAAGGTACACCCGAACCCCGTGCAACCGCAGCCCTTTACGCGCCAACTGGCGCATCCAATATGGCGGTTCCGTACATACCTCATGCGCGGAATCACCCATTCCCCAGGAGATTGCCGAAGTTGATCTGAGAGCCCATGATCGTGCCGGTGATCAGCAGGATCATCGTCGCGGGCACCAGCAGCATGGTGATCACCCCGGTCGCCCTCGGCACCGTGCGCGCCGCTCGCCTCCGGGCGTTCTGCGCCTCGGTCCGCCGCATGTCCTGGGCGATCTGCAGCAGCGTCCGTGCAATGGGCGCGCCCAATTCCTCGCCCTGTTGCAGCGTGCTCACGAACTGGCTCACCTGATCGCTCCTGTTGCGCTTCCGGAGCTGGTCGAAAGCGTCGCGACGGCTCACCCCGACATCCATCTGCCGCAGCGCAATGCGGATCTCGTCCGACCACGGTCCCTTGTAGACCGTGTTGACGCGCTCCAGTGCCTGACGGAAGCCGAGACCCGCGCTCACCACCACCGCCAGCACGTCCAGGAAGTCGGGGAGGGTGCGCTCGATGTCGTCGCGGCGTTTGCGGACCGCGAGCCAGAGGCCGAGGTCGGCCCAGCCCCATGCGTAGCCGACCAGAATCAGCGCCAGGAACCAGTGGCCGCTCGTGAGGAGAGCGAAGGCCGCCAGCCCGCCCAGCGCCCCGTACACCGCCCGCCGCGCCGCATACCGTTCCACCGTCAACCCGTGCGGGTGACCCGCGTGGTCGATCTTCATGCGCATTTTGGCGACGCGGGCGGGGCCCATCCAGCGCATCACCATCGGGGACCAGCGCATACCGAGTTGGTCGACGGCGTTGCCGGTGCGGGTGGTTCGGGTGCGGCCTACTTCCAGGGCGAGCATCAGGTCGTCGGGGAGCTTGGCGTCGGAGCGCAGGAGGGCGATCGCGTGGACGACGCCGACCGCGCACAGTGCCAGGGCGAGGGCCAGCCCGATACCGATCATCACCATGAGCAGCGCGCCCCCTTCATACGTCGATCCGGGACATCCGGCGGATCATCCAGAAGCCCACCACGTACAGGCCCAGCGAGATCAGCACGCAGATGCGCCCGAGGTTGGAGCCGGTCATCGCGCTCAGCGAGCCCGGCATGATCTGGTTCAGCAGGAACAGCGAGCCGATGCCGATGACGGGGACGGCGTACGCGGTGACCGTGACCTGCGACATCTGGGTGCGGATCTCCCGCCGGGTCTCCTTGCGCTCCTCCAGCGTGACCGTCAGGTTGCGGAGCGACTCGACGACGGAACCGCCCGCGCGGCTCGACAGGACAAGGGTGGAGACCAGGACGATGAGCTCGCGGCTGGGCAGGCGTTCCTGGAGTTCGGCCAGCGCGTCCTCGACGGAGTGGCCCATCGCCATCGCGTCGGCGACCTTCTTGAGCTCCTCGCCCGCCGGCGCCTCCAGCTCGTCCGCCGCCATGCCGACCGCGGTGCGCAGCGCGAGGCCGGCCTGGGTGGCGTTGGCCAGGACGCGGGCCAGTTCGGGCAGTTGGGCGATGAAGCGTTCGGTGCGGACGCGGCGGCGCCACTCCAGGAAGGAGTACGCGGACCAGAACGCGAGGATCCCGGCGATCGGCCCGAAGAACGGGGCGAGGACGACGTCGGCGACGAGCCAGGCGCCGCCGACCAGGCCGACGGCCGCCGCGGTGAACTGGCCGGGGGTGAGGTCGGTGCCGGTGGCCGCGAGGCGGCCGGCGAGCCGGCGGCCCCAGCCGGTGGCGCGCACCCGGCGGTCCAGGGCGGCGAAGGGGACATGCCGCCCGGCGCCCGACCCCAGCTCGCCCGCGAGGCGTTCGACGAGGGCGGCGCGTTCGGCGCGGCCGCCGGACCAGGCGTGCAGGCCCCAGACACCCAGCGTCAGGGCGAGCAGGGTGGCTCCGATGACGATCAGCGGGAGCTGGTCGCTCACTTGGCCTCCCGGATGTCGAGTTCCAGTTCGCTGGAGCCGACGCCGAAGGCGGCCGGGACGTGTTCACCAGCCAGGTACAGGCGCTCCGCCAGCTCGCGGGGCAGCGGGTGGTGCTCGTACCAGCCGCGCACGATGCGGTCCGCACCGAGCGGCTCGGCGCGGAAGCGGGTGGCGCTGGTGAGCCGGAAGACGTCACGGCCGCGGGAGGAGAGCATGGCGATCTCGACGATGCGGCGGGTGCCGTCGACATGCCGGGTGAGCTGCACGAGCACGTCCACCGCGCTGTTGATCTGGTCGCGCAGCGCCTCGAAGGGGATCTTGACCTCGCTCATCGAGGCCAGCGTCTGCAGGCGCAGCACCGCGTCCTCGGCCGAGTTGGCGTGGACGGTGGCGAGCGAGCCGTCGTGGCCGGTGGACATCGCCTGGAGCATGTCGAGGGTCTCGCCGCCGCGGACCTCACCGACGATGATGCGGTCGGGCCGCATGCGCAGGGAGTTGCGTACGAGGTCGCGGATGGTGATGCGGCCCTCGCCCTCGACGTTCGGCGGCCGGGTCTCCAGCCGGATGACGTGGTCCTGCTGCAGCTGCAGTTCGGCGGCATCCTCGACGGTGATGATGCGCTCGCCCTCCGGGATCAGCCCGGACAGCGCGTTGAGCAGCGTCGTCTTGCCGGAGCCGGTGCCCCCGCTGACGATGATGTTGCACTTCGCGCGGACCAGCGAGGAGAGCAGCATCAGCATGTGCTCGTCGAGGGTGCCGAGGGCTATCAGTTCCTGCAGGGTGTAGGCGCGCGGGAAGCGGCGGATGGTGAGCGTCGGGCCGCTCAGCGACAGCGGCGGGATGATGACGTTGACGCGCTCACCGCTCGGCAGGCGCGCGTCGACCATCGGATTGGACTCGTCGACCCGGCGGTTGACGGTCGAGACGATGCGTTCGATGGTCTGCAGCAGCTGCTCGGCGGACGAGAAGCGGACGGCCACCTGCTCGACCCGGCCGCCCCGCTCGACGTAGATCTTGTCCGGTCCGTTGACCATGATCTCGGTGATGGTCGGGTCTTCGAGGAGCGGTTCGAGGACGCCGAGGCCGAGCGCCTCGTCCACGACGCGGCGGATGATGCCCGCGCGCTCCTTCGTCGACAGCACCGGGCCCTCGCGGCTGATGATGTGCCCGAGTACCCGTTCCAGCCGGGCCCGCCGCTCGGCGGTGGCGAGCGCCGACATCTCGGCGAGGTCGATCTCCTGGAGCAGCTTGGTGCGGTAGACGGCCACCATGTGGCCCTCTTGGGTCTGGGGGGTGGCCTCTTCCGTGACGGCGAGGCGGGCGCGCAGGCTCATGGCGTGGTGTCTTCTTTCGGCATGGTCGCGCTGCGCCGCACCGGACCGAAGATGCTCACGCCGGGGATGACGGACGGGATGTTGATGGTGGCGGTCATGGTGACGGAGTCGCCGTCGTCGGAGGCGGGCGAGATGACGGTGCCGTCCCGCAGCCAGTCGCTCACCGCGTTGCGGCCCGCTTCCCCCGCGTCCGGGTGCGGGGCGCGCAGCGCAGCGGTGCGGGCGGCGGTACGGGCGGCCGTGCCGGCCTGGTTGGCGGCGTACGCGACGAAGCCGAGCTGGATCCCGGCGAGGGCGATGAGCAGCAGGATCGGCAGGACGCCGAGGAACTCCAGGGACGCCGAACCGCGTTCACGCCACGTACGCGCTCTGCGCCCGGTCATCGCTTCGTCTCCTCGTCCACCGTGGACGCGTGGCCGTGCACCGTCAGCGGGAAGTCGATCGCGCCCGGGAACAGGACGGGGACCTGGAGGTTGACGGTGACGGTGACCTTGCCGTCGCTCCGGTCGACGGTCGTGGTGCCGTTCCACGCGCCCGGCAGGTCCCGCTGTGCCGCCGTCACCGCGTCCGCGTCCGTGCCCACCGCCGCCGCCCGCGCCGCCTCGTCCGCCGCGTGGCCGGCGAGCGTGAACGTGTAGCCCGCGAGCACCGCCTGCCAGACCAGGATCAGGGTGATGAGGATGATCGGCGTCATGCCGAGGGTCTCCAGGATCACCTGGCCCCGGTCGTCGCGCAGGCTGCGCCTGCCGCGCCGGGCCGCCTTGGGCAGCGCGTGGCCGCCGACGGCGAGGCCGAGTTCGGCCGCCAGCGCCCACAGGCCCTGCTTCACGGTGGAGCGGTTGTCGAGGTCGTGGAGGCGTCCCGCGTCGATGACGGACTGGAGTTCCTTGAACGCGGCGGGCACGACGGAGGCCGCGACCTTGGTGCCGGTGATGCGGGCGACGAGGGACGGCTGGATCTCGGTGCCGCGCGTGTAGCGGTTGACGACGGTCGTGGTGTCCTGCGGTTTGCGGATCTGCAGCCGGTCCCACATCCGGACCATGCGCTTGGCCGCGCGGACCGCGACGACGTCCGGGGTGGTGACCAGCAGCGCCGTGTCGGCGGTCTCGACGGCCACGGCGTTGGCCGTGGTCAGCTGGGTGCCGCAGTCGACGACGACCACTTCGTACCGCTGCCGGAGTGCGTGCAGGACCAGCCGCACCGACCGGTCCGTGACGTCCTCGCCGCGTTCGCCCTCGCCCGGGGCGAGCAGCAGGGCGGGCCCGGACTCGTGGACGTACATCGCGTCGTGCAGGACGCGCGACGAGATGTCGGCGATGTCGGCCAGGTCGGCCATCGAGCGGCGGAACTGGACGTCCAGGTACGAGGCGATGTCGCCGCCCTGCAGGTCCAGGTCGACGAGGGCGGTGGACCGGCCGGCGGCGTGCGCGGCCAGTGCGAGCTGGATGGCGGTGACGGTGGTGCCGACGCCGCCCTTCGCACCGGCGACGGCGACGAGGGTGCCGCCGGCCACGGCGGGCAGCGCGCGCTGCGGGCTGAGGTGGCGGCGGACCCCGCCGGCCCAGGCGGCGGCCGCCTCGACGCGGGCGCCCAACTCGTCGTACGACAGCGGCAGCCCGATGACGCCGCGCGCTCCGGAGTCCATCGCGGCGGAGAGCACGGCCGGGCTCGGGTCGGCGGTGAGCAGGACGACGCCGACGGCCGGGAAGCGGAGCGCGACCTCCCGTATCAGTTCCAGCGCGGGCATCGGGGTGATGCCGTCGTGCACGATGACGACCTCGGGCAGCTCGTCCATCCCCGCCTCGGCGGCCCGGGCGAGGGTGTCGAGCAGCAGCGTGGAGTCGGGCAGTGCGGGGCCCGGTTCCGCGCCGGGCAGCTGGTGCAGCAGACCGGCCAGTGCGCGGGCGGCATCCGGGTCACTGGTGCCGGACAGGATCCTCACGATCACCTCTTGCCTCCCGTGTCCCCCGCCAGGGTGTACGTGCGGTCGACAGCGGCCGGGGCGCTGTCGTCGCCCGGGGCGATCAGCGCCAGCCGGACGTGACGCGCGAAGGACTCGGAGAACGCGACGCGCTGGGCGTCGGCCGCGTCGAGCGCGAACGTGATCGGCACGCCCTGGGCGGCCTGCCGCTGGGAGTCCTGGCTCTTGTCGAACGCCTTGATCTCGCCGACGTCGATGACCCGCGCCCCGGTGACGATGATCTTCGAGACATCGGGGTCGGTGTCCTTCTTGCCCGCGAAGGTGGCGAAGATGTTGACCTTCGACCCCGGGGTGATCTTCCCGGCGACGCCGGTCTCCGCGTCGATCATGATGGCGATCTCCATCTGGCCGGACTGGAGCACCGGCCTGGCCGCGACCATGCCGGACTCCAGCAGCGAGCCGCGTTTCAGCGGGATCGCCGCGACCATCCCCTGGACGGAGGCGAGGTCGCGCACGGCGGTGTCGGGAAGCCACTTCTCCGGTATCCGGACCTTCTCCAACTGCCCGGACGTCACCGCCGTGTAGGCCGGCACGTCCTTGGTCAGCTGGTAGGCGGTGACCTTCGGGCCGACCTCCGACCGTGCGTTGCCGATGACCGTGACGACTCCCGCGAAGGCCGCCACCGCGCACAGCACGGAGACCACCAGGAGGACGACACCGCGTCGCTGACGTGAATTCATCGGCAGGCAGACCTATCGCTTATGGGGTTCGAGCTGGGGGCGGTTGGGGGTGGGCAGCACCCGCGACGGCGGTTCCTGCCGCTGGTGCTGCGGCTGGTACTGCGGCGGGCGCTGCTGCTGCGGCCGGCGTAACGGCTGCTCCTGGGCCGCGACCTGCTGCGTACGGTCGGAGCGGTCGGCGGCGCGGTCGGCACGGTCGCCGAGCCGCGTCGAGCAGAAGAGGCACTGGTCGCCGATCACCTCGAGGCCGCACCACGGGCAGGTGTCCCGGCGGACCGACGTGACCAGTTGGTACAGAATGCCGATGTCCGCGATGTACGCGGTGAACTCGACGAGCCGGCCGGTGCCCCACCACCGCGCCGACCCTTCCGGCAGCGGCACCTCGCGGATGTGCTGGGTGCGCCAGGCGGCGGCGAGCGGGCCGGTGACCCAGCCGGCGTCGAGGCCGTGCCCGGCGACCGCGAGCTGGGTGAGGAAGCCGGGACCCGGCGGGACGGCGTCGGGACCGGCCTCGGTCAGCCCCGGCTCCGGGTGGGCCATGACGGCGAAATGCCGCCCGGGGACCAGGGACTTGAAGTGCTTGCCGACGGTGACCGGCACCCGGTCGAGCTTGCTGACCGAGCCGAGCAGGGCGCCGGAGTACAGGTAGTACGAGAGCAGCCGGGCGGCGCCCGCGAGCACGCCTGGCCCCAGGTCGGTGCCGGCCAGCTGGCGCAGCTGCTCCCCGAGCAGCGCGGCGGCGAGCGGCGGCAGATCGACGGGGACGATCGCCATCCGGTCCGCTTCCAGCGCGGCACGCACGGTGTGCAGCCGGCGCCGGCCGGGGTCGGCGGGATCGGGCGAGGCGAGGGCGATGAGGTGCCCGTAGGCGTCGAGCGCCGCGGAGGTGCGCGCGACATGCTGCTCGAGCGGAAGCGCGAGATCGTCCGCTGTGACCGTTATGACGCTCGACATCCGCAGCCCTCCTGTCCCGCGCAAGGACCGTTCACCCGCCGGATCGCGTGCGCCAGCCTATCGATGTGTAGCGGAATGAGTGCGGAAAGTCGCGGATCAGGATCGGTAAACGCCTGGATGCGCCCCATGAACGACTGGTGAAGGCCAGAGGTCTTGACAACCCCATTGGTCTGGACCAGTTTGGTCGCACGCAGGGCACGCCGCCCAACCCTCATGCGCATTCCCCACCACCCCCCAACTCCTTGCCCCCAGGAGGCAGTCGTGGAACGTGCATCGCATGCTTATCGGAGACCGAAGGTCGCGCGTACGGCCCTCGCCACCGTGGGAGCCGCCTCGCTCGTGGCCGCAGGCTTCGCGATAGCCAACGTCGGGACCGCGCAGGCCGCCGACACCAATCTCGTCAGCAACGCCGGCTTCGAGAGCGGACTGTCCGGCTGGACGTGCACGGCGGGCAGCGGTGCGGCCGTCTCCAGCCCGGTGCACGGTGGGTCCTCGGCCCTCAAGGGCAGTCCGAGCAGCTCCGACAACGCCAAGTGTTCGCAGACCGTGAGCGTCAAGCCCAACTCCGCGTACTCGTTGAGCGCCTGGGTGCAGGGCTCGTACGTCTACCTCGGCGCGAGCGGCACCGGCACCTCGGACGTGTCGACCTGGACCCCGTCCGCCGGCTCGTACCAGCAGCTGAGCACCAACTTCACGACGGGCGCGAGCACCACCTCGGTCACCGTCTACCTCAACGGCTGGTACGCACAGCCCGCGTACTTCGCGGACGACGTCGTCCTGACCGGTCCCGGCGGCACTCCCACCACGCCCCCGACGACACCGCCCACGACGCCGCCGACCACCCCGCCGACGACTCCCCCCACGACACCGCCGACCACGCCTCCCACCACCCCGCCGACCACTCCCCCGGCCGGCAGCCTGCCCAAGCACGTCCTCACCGGGTACTGGCAGAACTTCAACAACGGCGCGACCGTCCAGACCATCGCCCAGGTGCAGAACCAGTACGACATCATCGCCGTCTCGTTCGCCGACGCCTCCGGCACGCCCGGCGGGGTCACCTTCAACCTGGACCCGGCGCTGAACTACTCCGTCGCCCAGTTCAAGGCGGACATCGCGGCGAAGCAGGCGGCCGGCAAGCGGGTCATCATCTCCATCGGCGGCCAGAACGGCACCGTGTCGATCAACGACTCGGCCTCCGCCACCAACTTCGCCAACAGCGTCTACTCGCTGATGCAGACGTACGGGTTCAGCGGCGTCGACATCGACCTGGAGAACGGGCTCAACTCCACGTACATGTCGCAGGCGCTGCGCAGCCTGAGCAGCAAGGCGGGGTCCGGCCTCATCATCACGATGGCGCCGCAGACGATCGACATGCTCTCCCCGTCGAGCGGCTACTTCGCCACCGCGCTGAAGATCAAGGACATCCTGACCGTCGTCAACACCCAGTACTACAACAGCGGTTCGATGAACGGCTGTGACGGCGGCGTCTACTCGCAGGGCTCCGTGGACTTCATCACCACGCAGGCCTGCACGGTCATCCAGGGCGGGCTCGACCCGTCCCAGGTCGGCCTCGGGCTCCCGGCCTCGACGAGCGGCGCGGGCTCCGGCTACGTCGACCCGTCGGTGGTCAACAACGCGATCGACTGCCTGACCAAGGGCACCGGCTGCGGCACCTTCAAGCCGGCCACCAAGTGGCCGACGCTGCGTGGTGCGATGACCTGGTCCACCAACTGGGACGCCAAGAACGGCAACCAGTGGTCCAACTCGGTCGGCGCCCACGTCCACGCCCTGCCGTAACGACTGAATCACCCACCGCATGACTCACCGCGCCCCCCGGGACGGCTCACAGCCTCCCGGCGGGCGCGGTGTCATGCTGCGGCCGCTTCGGTGGGACGGCGTCTGCGCGACCACCACCGGTACCCGGCCAGCGCGAGGAGCCCCAGCGCCGCGGCGCCGCCCACCGCGGACCCCGCCTTCAGCCCCGGCGGGGTGAAGTCGCAGCTGATGGTGCGCGACGTGCCGTCCAGCGGGACCGACAGCAGGCCCAGGTGGTTACCGGCCGGCCGGGCGGCGGCGCCGCCCGTCGAGCAGCTCCACCCCTCGATCGCCGGGGCGGCGATCACGGCGACACCCGTGCTGCCGGGCGGCAGTTCGGCGGTCAGACGGCTGCCGGACACCGACACCCGCGTCGCACCGGTGGCCTTCAACGCGGCCACCCGGGCGGCGAGCTTCGCCGGGTCGAGGCAGCCGATCGGCTCCTTGGGGAGCGCTCCGGCGCCCAGCGCTATCAGGTCCACCCGCACATCGCCCGAGGCCGGCACCGTTCCCAGGGGCTGGACGGTCGCGCGGTTCTGCGGCGGGCGGGCGTCGAAGCGCACCCCGTCCGACACCCCGCGCAGCCCGCCCTGGCCGGCGAAGTCCGGCACCGAGAGGAACACCTCGCTGCCCGCCGGGCAGTGCGCCCGCAGCAGCTGCGTGGGCCCGCTCTTCCCCGCCTCGCGCGCCCTGACCCCGTACTGGCCGCCCAGCGTCAGCTTCGGCACGCTGCCGTCGGCGTCGCGTATCTCGACCCGCGGAACGGTGTACACAGTGACGCCGAGCAGCGCCTCCTGGTTGCGGAACGTGTTGTCGCCGTAGGACCGCGGTCCGCCGGCCGGGCGGACGGTCACCAGCGGGGGAACGTCCATCCGCGAGACCGACACCGTCGTCGTGTACGGGCCGCGCAGCGGGTGCCGGAACGGGTCCTGGTTGGAGTGCAGCCGGGCGCCGATCGAGAAGATCGCGTCGGTGACCGGCCCGTCGATGCTGCGCGGCGACCGGCCGCGCGAGGAGTAGCCGCCGCCGAGCGCGGTCAGCGTGCTCGCCCAGACCTCCGAGGTGAGGCTGCTGTAGTACTGGGCGCCCTGCCCGCCGACGACCAGCGGATCGTTGCCGACCGTCTGCCAGATGCCGGGATCCGTCCGGTACGCGGGCCAGCCGTCGGACCGGGAGACCGCGGCGCTCTGCACGTCCTGGCGCTGGCTCCACGGCCCGTAGTCGTCGAGCCGCCCGAGCCGCGCCTTGTCGTACGACGCCTCCGAGACCGCCGACTCCCCCACCTGCGCGCCCACCAGCAGCGCGGCGGCCAGCA
The DNA here is from genome assembly GCF_027158125.1 of Streptomyces sp. H39-C1. Lineage (NCBI taxonomy): Bacteria > Bacillati > Actinomycetota > Actinomycetes > Kitasatosporales > Streptomycetaceae > Streptomyces > Streptomyces sp. H39-C1. Next base: position 6,171 of record NZ_JAPVLS010000061.1, on the reverse strand, counting down.
CCGGCGCCCAGCGGGCGGTACGCCGCCGGGCCTCCACCGACCGCAGCAGCACGAGGCTGCCGAGGACGGCCGTCAGGGAGAACGCCAGCAGCGGCACCGTCCAGGACTCCGTGACGACGCTGGTGCTTCCGATCGCGGTCACCAGCACGAGCAGCCCGACGCCGCCCAGCAGCGGCTTGAGCCGCGGCACACCCTGCGCGAGGGACAGCCAGCCGGCGATGACCAGCACCCCGCAGAGCACGAACGTCTGCCGGTAGGAACTGCCGTTGGGCGTGGCGAACGCGTGCCAGGCCAGGTGCGTGGGCTTCCACTGCATGGACAGCAGGACGATGAGAACGAGCGCACTCCAGCCGGCCCGCTCGCGCCGGGCGACCGCCGTGTTGAACGGCAGGGTCAGCGCGAGCAGCAGCGCGGCCGTGCCGACCCAGACGGCCGGGGTCCCGAAGGTGTACGTGCCGGGCAGCAGCCGCGCCAGCACGTCGGGCATGGCGGACGGCGCGAACTCGTTGACGCGGCCGGGGTGCGCGAGCTTCGTCGCCTTGAACACGACGAGGATCAGCGGCGCCGCCAGCCCGATGCCGAGCAGCGTCGCCAGCACGGCCCGCCCCAGCACGGCGAGCTTGCGCCGCACGTCCTCCCGGCCGAGCAGCAGCCGCAGCAGCAGGACGAGCGCGGCACCGATCGTCGCCATGTACGCCGTGTAGAAGTTGGCCGTCCAGGCCAGGGCGACGACCAGCGGGCCGAGCACCGGGCGCCGGTTCGTCAGCGCCCACTCGCCGACCAGGCACAGCAGCGGGAACGCGATGAGCCCGTCCAGCCACATGAGGTTGTACGACGCCTCGGCCATCGACCAGCCGCACAGCGCGTACGAGGCGCCGAGCGTCCCGGCCGTCCACCAGCGGCCCTTGCGGAGCGTCAGCAGCAGGAACGCCATCGCGGCGCCCGCCGACGCCATCTTCAGCACGGTGATCACGTACACCGCGAGGTCGATCTCGTCCCGCGGGAAGAGCCCGACCAGCAGCGCGAAGGGGCTGCTCACATACGTGCCGAGGTCGGGGAGGAAGCTGGAGCCGTACCCGGACTGCCAGTTGACGAGCAGCCCACCGTCGGCCCTGCCGTGCAGCAGGTCCCACAGGTGCGCGTGGAACGGCACGAACTGGTTGCCCAGGTCGCTGACGCTCCGGCTGTGGCGTCCGAACGGAAAGGTCGTCGCGACGGCGTCGCCGACGCAGAACGCCAGAGCCGTGATCAACGCGGCCAGGGCGGTGGCGCGGCGGCGGATGTGCGGTGCGGGGGCGGACCCCCGGTCCCCGGTCCCGGTGGCGGTGCTGGTGTCGCTGGTGTCGTCGGCATCACTGGTGGCGCTGTCACCGGCCCCTTTCAGGGCGGCTTCCTTCGTCGGCATGGCTTCCTCCGAAGGGGACGCTAACCCGCCGGAAGACCGGATGCGCCCCTTGACCCGAAGTGCCCGTTCACCCGACGCCTCCGCTTCAGTGGGTGTTCATCGCGCGTTCCGTCGGCGCGGGGAACCGAAGAACTTCCGGATGTCTCCCGTCAGCCGGTCCGCGGCGCATCCGACGCTTCCGACCAGCGAAAAGTCCCCATCACGGCGTCGAACAGCTCCACCATCAGATCGGCCAGCCGGGGCTCGGCCACGGCCGTCGGCGTCGAGAACGCGGCGGCCAGACAGCGCCCGGGGACGTCCGGGACGGGCAGCACGTAGTCCACCCGACGCGCCTCGCCCACGACGTACTCCCGCCGCTCCTTCCTGCCGCCCACCGCCAGCTCCGACACCACGAACGACGCCGGCACCGGTGCGGCTCCGCCGCGCGGCCGTACGGGGAGGTAGAGGTCGAGCCCGGCGCCGTCCCGGCGCGCCCTGACCGCCAGCTCCCGCAGCCGGCCCTCCAGCCGGACCCGCACCTGAGCCACCGCGTCCCCGCGCGAACCATCGAAGGCCGACGTCACGATCCCCCGGATCGCGTCCTCGGTCCCCTCCCGTAACGGAATCCGCCCCCAGCCGGGCGGCAGCACCAGCCGGTATCCGCCAACCATCACAACTCACCCTTTTCCGTCGCCGGTTCATGCCTGTGACCTATGCCCGGCCAGATCGTTCCACAGGAACACAACCCCACAGGAGTCCGGACATATGTCCAACACATGCACCAGCGCTGCCGACTTGAAGGTCGACGGCCGCCTCCTCGACGCGTCGGAGCACTCCCTCAGCTCCATCCGCACCGCCCTCGAGCGCTGCCCCGCCACCCAGGACGCCCTCGCCCACGCCGTCGGCGCCCCGCGCATGGCCGAGGTCATGCACACCTTCGCCGACAACTGGAAGGACAACAGGAAAGAGACCCTCTGGAACCTCGGCCAAGTCCTCAACCTCGTCCGCGGGACGAAGGCGGCCTTCGCCGCCGTCGACCGCGACCTCGCCGCCCGAGCGAAGGGCTGAGCCCTCCCGATGCCCCACCGCCCCCGCGACTGGCACCCCCTGCGCACCGAGGACCCCTACGCCGACCCCACCCCCGGCTCCCCCGCCGACATCCGCACCGGCCGCCGGACCATGACCGACACCGCCATCGAGATCCGCACCCAGATCACCCGGCTCCGCGCCCTCTCCGACGGCACGGGGCTGAAGGGCGACTACGCCGACGCCCTCCAGGACGGCGCGGACCGCCTGCGCGACAAGCTCGGCAAGGTCGCCGACCGCTACGAGGCGGTCGCCGTCAAGGTCTCCGCCTGGGCCGAAGCCGTCGAGGACGCCCAGCACCAGACCGCCGCCGCCCACCGCGCCGCCACCGCGGCGCACGACATCATCACCCCGCTCGACGCCCTCCCCGAAGCCGATCTCACCCCCACCCAAAAGAGCGACCTCGACCACGCCCGCGCCTCACTCATCCGTGCACAGGCCGCCTTCGACGGCGCCGTCGGCGACTACGAATCCGACGCCCGCCGCCTCTCCGGCGCCATCGAGGACCTCCTCGACGACTCGCTGGAGGACTCGTGCTGGAGCTGGACCTCCAACCTCCTCGAACGCAACGCCGCCTGGATCAACGAAGCACTCGAAATCATCGGCTGGATCGCCACCGTCGTAGCCATCGCCGCCGTCCTCATCGCCTGCGCCCCCACCGCCCCCGCCTGGCTCGCCCTCGCCGCGTCCTGGGCCATCGCCGGAGCCGAAGCCGCCACCTACGGCACCGCCCTCGTCCACACAGCCCTCGCCGCCACCGGCAACGGCACGTGGGCCGACGTCGGCCTCGATGTCGTCGCGATCCTCACGCTGCGCATGGGCAAGGCGGCGGAACAGGGGGTAACGGCGGGAGTGGACGCCACGCGGGTTGCCTCGCGGCAGGCGGCGAAGGACGCCGTATCGGCGGCCCGGGCCGAACAGAGCGGAGCCCGGCAGGAGATCGCGCGCGAGCTGCGAAACCGGAGCATTTCGAAGCCGCGACGGCAGTTCCTGGAAGGGAGACTTAAGCAGATGAATCGGGAAGCACGGGCTGCAGCCCGCTATCCCACCCAACACGTGCCGGAAGTTTCGAAGGCAGAAATCTGGCGCGCAGGTGGCTCCCGCAGCACAGCTGTTGCCGAGAAGGTAGGCGCGCACGAGCTTGCCAAGCACTCGGCGAATCCAGCAGTGCAAGCGGCGGCGCAACGACTCAACCGAAGTGCTGTGAAGAATTCCGCGGCCTTCGCTGTAGGCACTGGCGCCGATCTGGCGGATAAAGGCGCTGGCAGCAGCGACCTCTTCGACGGAAAGCCCAACTTGGCCCAATACGACGACGGGAAACAGTTCTTCAAGTTCCATACCAGCTGGGTCGATCCGGACTCGGCGCCAACAGCCATGGCAGGAGCACGCAATTGAGCTGGGTAGACATCTACTACCCCTTGGATAGCTGGGTCGAGATCACCCCAAGGAACTCGTGGGTAGACACGGAGTGGGGCAGCCAGACCAATTGGTCCCGGTCGTCAGCCGAGACCGTGCTCGCGCTGCGCGGGCAACCCCACCGCTGGCTAGCAAATCGCCGCCTGGCGAAGTACCTCAGTCACGCCTACGACGTGTACGCCAAGCGCCCGATGGGTGAGCGCAGCTACCTCTTCCTTGGGGACCTGAAACAGCAAGCTCTTCACGTCAGCGTCGCCTACGGCCCCGCCGAAGGCGATAAGCGCGGCGCGCTCCAGCGCCTGGTCCGCGCCGAGGACCCCGAGCTCCTCCATCCACCCCAAGTGGACACCTTCCACGCCGGCCACCTCGGCGAGGGCCTAAAAGCCCTGGGGCACGTCGAGCTCGACGGCAACGAGATCGTCGCCAACCTCTGGTACGCCTTCCGCGACGAGCACCACGCCGTGGACGTCGTCGTGTTCGCGTCGACCGGGGATCTCGTGCGGCTCGGACAGGTGATGCCCGACATCGATGCGCTCGTGCACGGGATCAAGGTGCGGGCGGACGACGAGGACGGGTGGTGGGCGGGGGTTTCCGACGACATTCCCGCCGACGCCGGCGCCGACGACTGATGGGGGTGGCCGGCCCCGCCGGGCCGGCCACCCCCATCCACCAAACCGCGCGCCTAGATAACAAGGCTGAGCGACGCGGCCACCGCGAAGCCCGCCACCGAGAGGACGGATTCGAGGACCGTCCAGGACTTGAGGGTGTCGCGTTCGGAGATGCCGAAGTACTTGGAGACCATCCAGAAGCCGCCGTCGTTGACGTGCGAGGCGAAGATGGAGCCGGCGGAGATCGCCATGATGACCAGGGCCAGGTGGGCCTGGGAGAAGTCGCCGGCGGAGAGCATGGGGGCGACGATTCCGGCGGTGGTGACGATCGCGACGGTCGCGGAGCCCTGGGCGACGCGGAGGACCACCGAGATCAGCCAGGCGAGGACGATGACCGGCAGGCCGGCGCTGTCGAAGGCGTCGGCGAGCGCCTGAGCGACCCCGCTGCCCTTGAGGACGGCGCCGAAGACGCCGCCCGCGCCGACGACCAGCAGGATGTTGCCAACCGGCTTGAGCGAGGCCGTCGAGACGGTTTCGAGGGACTTGCGGGACCAGCCGCGGCGGATGCCGAGCAGGTAGTAGGCGAGGAAGAGCGCGATCATCAGGGCCACGAAGGGGTGGCCGAAGAACTCGATGACCGAGCGGCCGGTGCTCGGGTCCAGGGCGATGGAGGAGAACGTCGCGCACAGGATGAGCAGCAGCGGGGTGCCGATGATGGCGAGGACGGTGCCGAGCGAGACGGGGGTCTCGACGGGGGTGACGCCCGCGGCCTGCTGTTCGGCGGCGACGGCGGCCTTGGCCTCGTCGGCGGCGTCGACCATGTCCTGCGGGACGGGGACGAAGATGCGGTTGCCGATCCAGGCGGCGTAGACCCAGGCGGCGATGACGGACGGGATGCCGACGGCGGCGCCCATCAGGATGACCCAGCCGAGCTGGACGTGCAGCAGGCCGGCCGCGGCGACCGGGCCCGGGTGCGGGGGCAGGAAGGCGTGGGTCATGGAGAGGCCCGCGAGGAGCGGCATCGCGTAGAGGACCATCGACTTGCCGCCGCGCTTGGCGGCGGCGTAGACGATCGGCGCGAGGACGAAGATGCCGACGTCGAAGAAGACCGGGATACCGAAGATGAGGCCTGTCAGACCCATCGCGAGCGGGGCGCGCTTCTCGCCGAAGGCGTTGAGCAGGCGGGCGGAGAGGGCTTCGGCGCCGCCGGATATCTCCAGGATCGCGCCGAGCATCGTGCCGAGCGCGATGATGATCGCGATGTGGCCGAGGGTGCCGCCCATGCCGGTCTCGATGAGCGAGGTGGCGCTGGACTTCTGGACCGTGCCGAAGAGTTCGGTGACGGACAGACCCGCGGCGAGGCCGACGGCTATGGAGACGCCGAGCAGTGCGACGAACGGCTGGACGCGCGCCTTGATGATGAGGACGAGCAGCAGGCCGATGCCGAGGGCGGCGACGGTCAGCAGTCCGGCCGTGCCGTGGATCAGCAGGAGGAGGCCGCCGGTGTGCGGCGTCGGTGGGGGTGGGTCTGCCGCGAGGGTGGCGAGCGATGAGAACACGTGGGGACTCCGTATTCGGGGGAGGGCAGGGAGGACCGCGGCACGGCGCCCGTGGTGCGGGCGCCGCGCCGTGCGGCGGCTGAGGGTTGGTGGTGCGGTGCTGCAAGGAGACCTGTGG
>NZ_JAPVLS010000060.1:0-61639 GCF_027158125.1 Streptomyces sp. H39-C1 | reverse complement strand
CCGAAAGCCCGCCGCAGGCGCAACGGTGCCGCGGGTGGGCTTCCGGCTGAACCTCGCCGGAGGCGAAGCCGTTTCTGACCTTCCGTCAGAATGGAACACGTTCTAGTATCCGTCCGCATGGGCATCGGAATCACCGAAGAGCACCACGAGTTGGCGGCAGCCACCCGCGGGTGGGCGGGGCGTGCTGTTCCCCCCGAAGCCGTGCGCGCAGCGCTGGAGGTGGGCCCGGGCGCGGGGGCGCCCGTGTGGTGGGGGGAGGTGGCCGCGCAGGGGTTGTCGGGGGTGCATCTGCCGGAGGAGTTCGGCGGGGGCGGCGGCGGGCTGCTGGATCTGGCGGTCGTGCTGGAGGAGCTCGGGGCGGTCTGTCTGCCGGGGCCGTTCCTGCCCACCGTGCTGGCGGCAGCCGTACTGGCGCGGGCCGCGGAGGGCAAGGCGCTGCTGCCCGGGCTGGCGGACGGCAGCAGGATCGCGGCGGTCGCGCTGGGCGCGGGGTCGATGACGGCCGAGCCGTCGGAGGGCGGCGGGTACGTACTGGACGGCACCGCTCCGCCGGTGCTCGGTGGGGCGGAGGCCGGGCTGATCCTGCTGCGGGCCGGTGCGGTGTGGATGGCGGTGGACGCCGCGGCGCTGGACGTGCGGGAGAAACCCGGTGCCGATCCGACGCGGCGCACCGCCGAGGTGGTCGCGCGGCGGGTGGTGGTGCCGCCCGAGCGGGTGCTGGGGATCGAGCCCGGGTCGGTGGAGGATCTCGCCCGGGTGCTGTTCGCCGCCGAGGCGTGCGGGATCGCGGGCTGGGCGCTGCGTACGGCCACCGAGTACGCGAAGGTGCGTGAGCAGTTCGGGCGGCCCATCGGGCAGTTCCAGGCGGTGAAGCACGCGTGTGCGGAGATGCTCGTACGGGTCGAGCAGGCGCGGGCGCTGACCTGGGACGCGGCGCGTGACGTACTGCCGCTGACGGCCGCGATGGCGGCGGCCGCCGCGGTCGAGGCGGCCTTCGGCTGCGCCAAGGACTGCATCCAGATCCTGGGCGGCATCGGCTTCACCTGGGAGCACGACGCGCATCTGTATCTGCGGCGGGCCACCGCCGTGCGGCAGTTGCTCGGGGCGGGGCACACCTACCGGCTGCGGGTGGCGGAGCTGGCGGAGGAGGGGGTCCGGCGGGAGCTGCGGCTCGATCTGCCCGAGGAGGCGGAGACCTACCGGGAGCGGGCGCGGGCGGTGGTGGCGGCAGCCGCGGGGCTCGATCCGGCCGCGGCGCGCGAGGCGCTGGCTCCCACCGGGTACGCGGCGCCGTATCTGCCGGCGCCGTACGGGCTGGGCGCCGGGCCCGTGCAGCAGTTGGCGGTGCAGCTGGAGCTGCGGGCGGCCGGGGTGAAGGTGAGCGATCTGGGGATCGCCACCTGGGTGGTGCCGTCCCTGATCGCGCACGGCAGCCAGGAGCAGCGGGACCGCTATGTGCCGCGCACGCTGCGCGGCGAGGCGCTGTGGTGCCAGCTGTTCTCGGAGCCGGGCGCCGGTTCCGACCTGGCGTCGCTGCGGACCCGGGCGGAGCGGCTGCCGGACGGCCGGTGGAAGGTCAACGGGCAGAAGGTGTGGACGTCGGCCGCCCAGTGGTCGGACTTCGGGATCCTGCTGGCCAGGACGGATCCGGCGGCGCCCAAGCACAAGGGCCTGACGTACTTCGTGGTGGACATGAAGAACACGCCCGGTATCGACATCCGGCCGCTGAAGGAGATCACCGGCGACTCGTTGTTCAACGAGGTGTACTTCGACGATGTCGTGCTGCCCGGCGACGCGGTCGTCGGGGAGGTGGACGGCGGCTGGCGGGTGGCCCGCAACACGCTCGGCAACGAGCGGGTGCACATGGCGGACCAGGTGGCCTTCGACACCGGTCTCGAGGCGCTGATCGGGCGGGCCGGCGCGGCGGGCGAGGTGGTGCGCGACCGGCTCGGCGGGCTGCTCGTCGAGGCGCACGCGCTGGCCTGCATTGGCCTGCGGACCACGTTGCAGCAGGTCTCGGGCCTGGAGCCGGGCGCCGGTGCCTCGGTGCGCAAGCTCGTCCAGACCCCGCACCAGCAGCGCATCGCCGAGCTGGCACTGGAACTGCTCGGCCCGGAGGGCGTCACGGACGAACGCGCCCTGCACGGATTCCTGATGGCGCGCTGCCTGACCATCGCGGGCGGTACCACGCAGGTGCAGCTCAATGTCGTCGCCGAGCGGATCCTCGGCCTCCCCCGTGACTGAACCCGTGACTGAAGGAGAACGCATGACCAGCAAGGTCTTCGTCGTCGGCGTCGGCATGACGAAGTTCGAGAAGCCCGAGACCCGTGACTGGCAGTACTGGGACATGGCGAAGGAGGCGGGGACCGCGGCCCTTGCCGACGCCGGGATTCCGTACGACCTCGTGGAACAGGTGCCGGTCGGGTACTGCTACCAGGCGTCCACGGCGGGCCAGCGGGCGGTGTACGAGCTGGGGCTCAGCGGGGTGCCGGTCTACAACGTCAACAACAACTGCGCCACGGGTTCCACCGCGCTGATGATGGCCCGGCAGTTCGTGGCGGGCGGTCTCAACGACTGCGTGCTGGCGCTCGGCTTCGAGAAGATGACCAAGGGCGCGCTGGGTGCCGGTTCCAGCGGCGGTGACTTCGCGACCTCGCCGGTCGCCCGGCACTACGGGGTGATGGCGGCGAAGCACGGCTTCGAGATGACCCCGCCGACCGCCCAGATCTTCGGCAACGCCGCGCGGGAGCACATGGAGCGCTACGGCACGACGGCGGAGCAACTGGCGGGGGTCGGCGCGAAGAACCACGGGCACTCGGCGAACAACCCCAACGCCCAGTTCCAGGACGTGTACACCGTCGAGGAGATCCTGGCCGCCAGGACCATCCACTCCCCGCTGACCAAGCTGCAGTGCTCGCCGACCTCGGACGGCGCGGCCGCCGCGGTGGTGGTCTCGGAGCGCTTCGTGCGCGAGCACGGGCTGGAGGACCGGGCCGTGGAGATCGCCGGCCAGGCGATGACCACGGACACCGGCGAGAGCTTCTCGTCGGGCTCGTGCATCGATGTGGTGGGCAAGCCGATGTCGCGGGCGGCGGCGCACGCGGTCTACGAGGAGTCCGGGCTGGGGATCGAGGATGTCGACGTCATCGAGCTCCATGACTGCTTCTCCATCAACGAGTTGCTGACGTACGAGGCGCTCGGCATGTGCGGCGAGGGGGAGTCCGGCAAGCTCATCGGCGACGGGGCCACCACGTACGGCGGGCGCTGGGTCGTCAATCCGTCCGGCGGTCTGATCTCGAAGGGCCATCCGCTCGGCGCCACCGGGCTGGCCCAGGCCGCCGAACTGGTCTGGCAGCTGCGGGGCGAGGCGGGACCGCGGCAGGTCGAAGGGGCCCGGGCCGGCCTCGCGCACAACATCGGGCTGGGCGGCGCCGCGGTCGTCACCCTGCTGCGGCGGCCCGCCGGCTGACCGTTCCGGGTGCCGTCGCGGGTGCGGTCGGCGGGTGCGGTCGGATGCGCGGATGGGGCGCGTGGGGCCGTTGTTGGGGGCGATCGTGGCATGTACCGTTCAATGGTGCGTTGCCCGGTCGTTCCCCACACGACGTTCTACGCGCGCAGACTTGGCGACCGCACGACCTCTCCCACCCCCCACGGAGGTACGCCGGATGCTTGTACGCAGCAGTTCCCGACGCCGCATCACCAGCGCTCTCGCCGTTCTCGGCGCCCTCGTCGCGGGCACCGCCGTCCAGACGGCGACCGCGCACGGCGCCCACGCGGCCACCCCCCACCGCGTCCTGTTCGACAACGCCCACGCCGAGACGGCCGGCAACGCCGACTGGATCATCGGCACCAGCCAGCCCGACCCGCTGGGCCAGAACTCCGCGCCCAAGACCGACAAGGACTGGACCGGCGCCCTCTCGTCCTGGGGCGTGGCGCTCCAGAAGACCGGTGGCTACTCCCTCAAGACGCTGCCGTCGGGCGGGAGGATCACCTACGGGACGTCCGCCGCGACGGACCTGGCGAACTTCGACACCTTCGTGCTGCCGGAGCCCAACATCCTGCTCACCGCGGCGGAGAAGACCGCGGTGATGACCTTCGTGAAGAACGGTGGCGGGCTCTTCCTGATCTCGGACCACAACGGTTCCGACCGCAACAACGACGGTGCCGACTCGCCCAAGATCATCAACGATCTGATGTCCAACAACACCGTCGACAGCACCGACCCGTTCGGCTTCTCCGTCGACAAGCTCAGCATCAGCTCCGACCACCCGGCGGCGATCAACGACAGCGCCAACCCGGTGCTCAACGGAACCTTCGGCAAGGTGACCAAGAGCCTGATCGCCAGCGGCACCACCTTCACGCTCAAGCCGTCCGACAACCCCGCCGTCAAGGGCCTGCTCTGGCGCACCGGTTACAGCCCCACCGGCACCACCGGAGCCTTCTTCGCCACCAGTACCTTCGGCAGCGGCCGGGTCGCGGTCTGGGGCGACAGCTCCCCGATCGACGACGGCACCGGCCAGTCCGGCAACACCCTCTACGACGGCTGGAACGACTCCACCGCCACCAACGCGGCCCTGGCCCTGAACGCCACCGCGTGGCTCTCCCGGGCCAGCTGACCGGCTGACCGGCAGCCGCCCCGGGCCTGAGCCGCGCAAACCCGGTGCGCGAACGGCGGCCGGGAGGGGACCATGGCCGACATGAGTGAACTGGCTGAACGGAAATGGCAGTCGAGCCGCCGACAGCGGGCCGCCGCGCCCGCCTGGGCGGTGCTCGCGGCCGTCTGCGCCGGGCAGTTCCTCGTCGTGCTGGACGTCTCGGTGGTGAATGTCGCGCTGCCGTCCATACGGACCGGCCTCGGACTCCACGAGGCCGGTCTGCAATGGGTGATCAACGCCTACGCGCTGACGTTCGCGGGATTCCTGCTGCTCGGCGGCCGGGCCGCCGATCTCTTCGGCAGAAAGCGGGTCTTCCTCGCCGGGCTGCTGCTGTTCGCGGTGGCGAGCCTGGCGGGCGGGATCGCCACCGCACCGTGGCTGCTGATCGCGGCCCGCGCGGTGCAGGGCGTCGGGGCGGCCCTGCTGTCACCGACCACCCTCACGATTCTCACCGCCGCCTTCCCACCCGGTCCGGCCAGGACCCGCGCCATCGGCACCTGGAGCGCGGTCGGCGCGGCCGGCGGCGCCTCGGGCGGGCTGATCGGGGGGCTGCTCACCAACTACCTGTCCTGGCGCTGGGTGTTGCTGGTGAACGTGCCGATCGGCGTCCTCGTGCTGATCGCCGCGGTGCTGTGGCTGCCGGAGAGCCGCGGCGGCACCGTCCGCCGGCTCGACGTGCCCGGCGCGGTGCTCGTGACGGCGGGCATGGCCACCCTCGCGTACGGCATCGCGCAGACCGAATCGCACGGCTGGACCACTCCTGACTCGCTCGTACCGCTGCTCGGCGGACTGGCGGTGCTGGCCGGATTCCTCGCGGTGCAGGCGCGGACCCGGGAACCGCTGATGCCGCTCGGGCTGTTCCGGATCCGCTCGGTCTCGTCCGCCAACTCCGTGCTGCTGGTGACCAGCGCCGGATCGTTCGCGATGTGGTACTTCCTGACCCTCTCCATGCAGAACGTGCTGCACTACAGCCCGTTGCGCGCCGGGCTGTGCTTTCTGCCGCACACCCTGTCGATCATCCTCGGCTCGAAGCTCGCCCCCCGGCTGATGGGCCGGTGGGGTGTCAGAACGGTCGGCGCGCTGGGCGGCGTTCTCATGGCGGGCGGCATGGTGTGGCAGTCCCGGCTGACGCCCGACGGCACGTTCGCCGGAACGATCCTGGCGCCCGGCATCATGATGGCGCTCGGCGGCGGACTGCTGCTGACCCCCGTCGCGACCGCGGCCACCACCGGCGCCGACCCCTCCGACCAGGGCCTGGTCTCCGGTCTGCTCAACACCTCCCGCACCCTCGGCGGGGCGCTCGGCCTGACCGTCCTCGCGACCGTCGCCGCGTCGCACACCGGCTCCCGCACCGCCGCAGGCGACTCCGCGGAACAGGCCCTCGCCTCGGGTTACAGCTCGGCGTTCCTGGTCGCCTCGGGGGTGGTGCTGGTCGGCACCCTCATGATCGTCCTGCTGCCGGCCGGTGCCCGCCGCGCCGGCTGACAACGACCGAGGGGGCTACAGCCAGCCGTTCTGGCGGGCCGAGCGGACGGCCTCCATGCGGTTGCGGGTGCCGGTCTTGCCGATGGCCGAGGAGAGGTAGTTGCGGACGGTGGACTCCGAGAGGTGGAGTTTGCCCGCGATGTCGGAGACGGTCGCTCCGTCGGCGGCCGCGTTGAGCACATCCTGCTCCCGGGCCGTGAGCGGGCTCGGGCCGGCGCTCAGGGCGGCTGCCGCGAGGGCCGGGTCGACGACGCGTTCGCCGGCCAGGACACGGCGGATGGCGCCCGCGAGGTCCTCGACCGGTCCGTCCTTGACCAGGAAGCCGGCGGCGCCCGCCTCCATCGCGCGGCGCAGATATCCCGGACGGCCGAAGGTGGTGAGTATCAGCACCTGGCAGGACGGCAGTTGCTTGCGCAGGTCGGCGGCGGCGTCGAGGCCGCTGCGGCCGGGGAGTTCGATGTCGAGCAGCGCGATGTCCGGCCGGGCGGCGAGCGCCGCCTCGACGATCAGGTCGCCGGCCGCCACCTGGGCGACGACCTCGATGTCGTCCTCCAGGTCCAGGAGGAGCGCCAGCGCGCCCCGCATCATGCCCTGGTCCTCGGCGAGCAGTACCCGGATCGGGTCGGTCATGCGGCGTTTTCCTCCTCGACGGGCAGTTCCGCGGTCACCTGGAAGCCGCGGCGCTGCGCCGGGCCCGAGTCCAGGGAGCCGCCGGCCGCGGCGAGCCGTTCCGACAGGCCCTTGAGGCCGGTGCCGATGCGGTGCGCCGTGGTGGTGGCAGCCGTCGCCGAGCTTACGCCGGAGCCGTTGTCGGTGATCGTCAGGCGGGCTCTTCCGCCGGCGGAGCGCAGCTCGATCTCGCACGAGGAAGCGCCGCTGTGCCGTACGACGTTGGTGACGCCCTCGCGGACCACCCAGCCCAGCAGGGCCTCGGCCTGCGGGGGCAGCGGCGGCCCGGATTCCAGCACGACGACCTCGATGTCGGAGGCGGACAGCGCGGACCGGGCCCGGTCCAGCTCGGTGGCCAGGCTGCCCTCGCGGTAGCCGGTGACGGCCTCGCGGATCTCGGTGAGGGCCTGCCGGCCGACCGCCTCGATGTCGGCGACCTGGGTGAGCGCGGCGTCCATGTCGCGCGGCGCGAGCCGGCGGGCGGCCTCGGACTTGACCACGATGACGGAGAGCGTGTGCCCGAGCAGATCGTGCAGATCGCGGGAGAAGCGCATCCGCTCCTCCGCCACCGCGCTGCGCGCCAGCTCCTGGCGGGTGGCCTTGAGCATGCGGACGGCGTCGAAGAGGGTGAGGATCACCGAGACGACCAGGCCGGACAGGAAGGTGCCGTAGGAGAGGGTGGCGGTGTTCCAGAAGGTCTCGTGGTGCACCATCCCCGCGATGATCCCGGCCGAGGCGCTGAGTCCGATCAGCACGATGCCGAGCCGGCGGCCGCGGGCGCTGACCCCGCACGCCAGCGACAGCAGCGGGAAGAGCAGCAGCCAGTTGCCCCCGTAGCCGAGGGTGAGGGCGAGGGTGCCGGCGGCCTGGGCGATCAGCAGCCGCACCGGTACCGGGCCGCCCCTGAAGCGGTCGCTGAAACCGGCGCGGACGGCGCAGACGTAGAGGACGCAGAACGCGGCGAGACCGGGACCGGCCAGCCAGGGGAACGCCACCTGGCCCGTGGCCACGTCGACGGCGGGTCCGCTGGCCATCAGCAGCCAGGGGATGAGCGACCCGCCGTCCGGGCCCTTCATCCGGTCGATCTCCTCGCCGAAGTCCCGGGGCGCGTTCCCACCGCAGTCACCCCGCCCGCCGAAGGCCCGCCGCCCCCACATGTCGACCATGTCCGTTCCACTCCCCGTCCCGCCTGCACCGCGTCGATCAGCCCACATCATGCGGTACGCGCCCCCCGGCGGTAAGAGAGGACCGCGTATCCGCCGAACAGCCGCACCTCGCCGGCGTCCGGCGCGTCCAGCCCCAGCAGCAGGCCGATCGCGGTGGATTTCCCGGCCCCGTTGCGGCCCAGCAGGGCCACGGCCTCACCGCGCCGGATATCCAGGTCGATCCCGTACACGGCGCGGACGCCGCCGAAGGCCTTGACCGCCCCGGAGAACCGCACCGCGGGCTCGCTCGCCATGGTTGTCGTCATGCCGTAGACGGTACGGAGAGCGCCCCTGACCTCGGCAGAGGGGAATGTACGGGGTCGGCCGGGACTAATGTCACCGGTGGTGTGATCTGATGGTGCGTCAGCTATTCACAGGCCCAGGGCGATGCGTTATACATGAGCCACTGCTAGAACACGTTCTAGCAGTCCGTGATCGACCCCGGCGCGGCCGACGGTGCGGACAGTCGCGCCGGGGTCCTCCAAGACACGCGGGCACCGCCGTCGGCGCCCGCCGGCCCGTATCCGGCGCCCGCCCGCGCCGGTCAGCGCCTGTCCCTGTCCCCACGGCGAAGGAGCCAGCCGGACCATGCCCATCGACGTCGCGAAGGCCACCGCGGCCGAGCCCCGCACCACCGACCTCGCCTGGGACCACAAGGACGTCCTGCTCTACCACCTGGGCGTGGGCGCGGGCCGGCCCGCCACCGATCCCGACGAGCTGCGCTACACGCTGGAGAGCAGACTGCAGGTCCTGCCCAGCTTCGTGACCGTCGCGGGCGGCAGCCTCGCCGCCGCGGGCGGGCTCAGCGCGCCCGGGATCGACGTGAACCTCGCCGCCGTGCTGCACGGCGGCCAGCGCATCGAACTGCACCGCCCGATCCCGGTCACCGGGGAGGCCGTGCAGACCAGCCGGATCGCCGCTGTGTACGACAAGGGCAAGGCGGCCGTCATCGTGCTGCGCTCCGAAGTCGCCGACGACGAGGGGCCGTTGTGGGCGGCCGACACCCAGATCTTCGTCCGCGGCGAGGGCGGCTTCGGCGGCGACCGCGGCCCCACCGTCCGGACCGAGGCGCCCGGCCGGGAGCCGGACCGCACCGCCGAGATCACCACCCGCGAGGACCAGGCGCTGCTCTACCGGCTTTCCGGCGACTGGAACCCGCTGCACGCGGACCCCGAGTTCGCCAAGGTCGCCGGCTTCGACAAGCCGATCCTGCACGGTCTGTGCTCGTACGGGATCGTCCTCAAGGCCGTCGTCGACACGATGCTCGACGGCGATGTGGCGCGGGTCCGCGCCTACTCCACCCGCTTCGCCGGGATCTTCTTCCCCGGCGAGACGCTGCGCGTGCGGATGTGGCGCGAGGACGGCCGCATCCAGGTGTCGGCGACCTCGGCCGACCGGGACGACGCACCGGTCCTCGCGGACACGGTCGTCGAACACGCGTAACTCCGCCGGCGCACCACCGCACCACCCGCAGGACCCCGCACCATTCCGCACCTCGCGAAGGGAGCCGCCCCGTGCGCGCAGCAATCCAGCAGGAGATAGGCCAGGACAAGCTCGAAGTCGTCGACGACATCGAGGCGGTGGGATTCGGACCCGGCAAGGTGCGGATCCGCATCCGGGCGACCGGACTGTGTCACTCCGACCTCTCGGCGATGAGCGGCGTGCTGCCGCAGCCCGCGCCGTTCGTGCCCGGCCACGAAGGCGCCGGCGAGATCATCGAGGTCGGCGAAGGCGTCACCAACGTCAAGGCGGGCGACCGCGTGCTGGTCTGCTGGCTGCCGGCCTGCGGCGCCTGTGCGTCCTGCAAGCGCGGCCAGACCCAGCTGTGCATCGCCGGCTTCCTCAACGCCGGCACCCCCAACTACAAGCGCCCCGGCGGCGATGTCTTCGGCTTCGCCGGCACCGGCACCTTCGCCGAGGAGGTCGTCGTCGACGCGTTGTGCGCCGTCCCGATCCCGGACGACGTGCCGTACGAGATCGCCGCGCTGATCGGCTGCGGCGTCACCACCGGCATCGGCGCCGCCATCAACACCGCCAAGGTGGAGGCCGGTTCCTCGGTCGCCGTCATCGGCTGCGGCGGGGTCGGCATCAGCGTCATCCAGGGCGCGCGGGCGCTCGGCGCCGCCGAGATCGTCGCCATCGACCCGGTCGAGAGCCGGCGCGAGGCGGCCCTGCGGTTCGGCGCCACCGAGGGCATCGCCCCCGACGGGCTCGCCGACGCCAAGAACCGCATCACCGCGGGCGAGGGCTTCGACTACGTCTTCGAGGTCGTCGGCAAGTCCGCCACCGCCCGCACCGCGTACGAGAACACCCGCCGCGGCGGAACCCTGTGCATCGTCGGTGCGGGCGCCATGGACGACAACCTGCAGATCAACATGTTCGAGCTGTTCTTCGACGAGAAGCGCATCCTGCCGTCGCTCTACGGCGGCGGCGACGTGCTGCGCTCCTACGAGCGCGTCATCAAGCTCTGGCGCGCCGGCCGCAT
Source organism: Streptomyces sp. H39-C1 (assembly GCF_027158125.1). Taxonomy (NCBI): domain Bacteria; kingdom Bacillati; phylum Actinomycetota; class Actinomycetes; order Kitasatosporales; family Streptomycetaceae; genus Streptomyces; species Streptomyces sp. H39-C1. The sequence goes on along the minus strand of NZ_JAPVLS010000060.1, from coordinate 51,140 downwards.
CGACCTGGAGGGCCTGATCACCCACCGGGTGCGGCTGGAGGAGATCAACGACGCGATCGACCAGATGCGGACCGGCGAGGCGCTGCGCACCTGTATCACCATCTGATCCGTCCGAACCGCACCTGTCGCTGTAGATGTAGCTGAGAGGACCAGGATGTCTGTGCACGGGCAGCAACTGTCGGGTCTGGCCGCGATCGTCACCGGGGCCGGGCGCGGCCTCGGGCGCGCCGAGGCCCTGGAGTTGGGACGGCTCGGCGCGAGTGTCGTCGTCAACGACTTCGGGCAGCCGGGCCGGGACGGCTCCGGCGCGGCGTCCGCCACCCCGGCGGAGGAGGTCGCGGCCGAGATCGTCGCGGCGGGCGGGCAGGCCGTCGCCCACCACGGCGACGTGGCCGACTTCGAGGAGGCCCGCGGGCTGGTCCAGCTCGCCGTCGACACCTACGGAAAGCTCGACATCCTGGTCAACAACGCGGGCATCCTCCGCGACCGGATGATCTTCTCCATGTCGGAGGCGGAGTGGGACGCGGTGATCCACGTCCATCTCAAGGGCCACTTCAACACGACCCACTTCGCGGCCGTCCACTGGCGGGAACGCTCCAAGGCGGCGGGCGGCCCGGTCTACGGCCGGGTCGTCAACACCTCCTCCGAGGCGTTCCTCGCCGGCTCGGCCGGGCAGCCCAACTACGCCGCCGCCAAGGGCGGCATCGTCGGGCTCACCACCTCCACGGCGCTCGCGCTCGGCAAGTACGGAGTCACCGCCAACGCGATCTGCCCGCGGGCCCGCACCCGGATGACGGAGGACGTCTTCGCGGGCTTCCTGGAGGTGGAGGAGGGTCTCGACCCGCTCGCCCCCGAGCATGTCTCACCGCTCGTCGGCTACCTCGCCTCACCCGCGGCCGCGCGCGCCAACGGCCAGCTCTTCGTGGTGCACGGCGGCATGGTCGCGGTCATCGACCGCCCCCGCGTCGCCGCCAAGTTCGACACCGCCAAGGACGTCTTCAGCCACGACGAACTCGACGGCCTGCTGACCCCGTACTACGCGGACCGCGACCCGAACCACACGTTCGCGGCCACGGAAGTGCTGGGCCTCAAGCACGAGTAGCCCTGAGCACGAGTAGTCCTGAGCACGAGTACTCCTGACCACGAGTACTCCTGACCACGAGTAGTCCTGCTGCTTGGGCCGGCCGGCCGACGAGACCCAGGGGTCCCGTCAGCCGGCCGGTCCTTCAGTCCTAGTCCTTGCTTCCCGCGGGGCGCCGGTGGCGGCCGTGCGGGTCGCCGTCGCTGTCGTGCGGCGAAGCGGTACCGCGGTGCCGACCCCCGGCGTTGTCGTGACTCTCGCCGGAGTCGGACGTGGATTCGGACATGGAACGTCTCCCCGATGAATGGCGTGCCGGTTTGCGCTTGAAGCGGCCGAATATCCCCAACCCGGCCTGTGGGTACGCCCGTTGGTCACCCTCGGTGCCCGAGGGGTCCGGATCCGTAGCCCCCGGCGAGTGTAGTCGGCGGCCGTGTCCGGTGATCATCGGGGTTACCGTGCCCGCGCCGGGTCGAGCGGGGCCTGCTGGAGGGGGAGCACGGACATCGGCCTCGGCTCGTCCCCCGCAGGCCCGTCGACCGTGGCGGCACCCTCGACGGCCGCCCGTGCGGCACCCGTGACGGCCGCCACGGGAGCCGCGGCCGGCGCCTCGTACTCGCTCAGCCCGAACGGCCAGCGCTCGCAGGCGTACGGCAGCCGCAGGGAGCCGCGCGCCGACCACAGCCCGGTGCCCGCGAGCCAGCCCTCGGGAGCGGTGAGCCACGTCACCGTCCGTTCGCCCGGCCGCCAGACCACGGGCGCGGCCCCGTCCGGCCCCTCGGCGCGCAGCGCCACCGCCGCCCCCTCCGGCATCAGTATCTGACCGGACTGCGCGGCGAACGGCGTGAGGACCGTGTCGGCCATCCGCAGCGCCTCCGGGAAGCGCACCGGACGCCGGCTGCCCAGCACGCCCCAGCCGAGCCGGTCGGTGCCGGGTGCGTCGCTGCGCAGCATGAGCAGCCCGCTGTCGGGCTCGGCGAGCAGGACCCGGTCGTTGCTGTCCTCGGCAATCTGCAGCAGCGGGGTCACCTCGCCCTGCCGCAGATCGACGGCGACGGCCTTGGTGCGGCCGCCGTCCGGGCCGACGCGGTCGAGGGCGAGCATCCGGCCGGCACGGTCCAGCCAGACGCCGCCGGTGCAGCGGCCCCGCACGGTGGCGAGCAGCTGCGGCCCGCCGCTGTGGTTGCCGCCGCCGCTGCCGCAGACCAGCCACACCTGGGTGGCGCCTTCGGTGGGGGCGAGCGCGAAGGCCGCTCCGGCGACCGGCGGCAGCAGCCGTACTTCCTCGCCCTCCAGGGACTTGAGGGAACCGAGCGGCAGTTCGCCGGTGCCAGGCCCCGTCGGGTAGAGCAGCGCGAGGTCGAAGCGGTCGGCGACGCGGCGGCGGATGAGCACCCGCCCGTCGGGCAGCGGCAGCACTTCGGTGCCGGGTTCCTCCGGCTGGTTGCCGGGCAGCGGGACGGTGTACGGCTCGGGGCCGGCCAGCGTCCAGCGCTCGGGGTACCAGCCCCCTTCACCCGACTCGGTGAGGCAGGCCGCGTACGAGCCGTCGGACGCGATCGTGAACCCCGCCCGCAACACCGTGGCCTTTTCGATGGCACAAGCCGTCATGTGTTGGTTCACCTCCGGAGGACGACGCTAGTTTTCGCACTTCCGGACGATCAGCGCGAGTCGGTGCAGTTCACACGTAAGGGTGGCGGTTCTTCCGTTTGCCCAAGGATCGGACGCACGTTGTGATCCGTGACCGGAACCACATCTTCCGGACTTGGCGGGCGTCGCACAGCGGAGCAAGAGGAAAGGCTCGCCTTACCCGCGTCCGCGACGAGCCGGCAGCCCGTCCGGTACCTGACCGGTACCTGCCCGGCACGTGTCCGGTACTCGTCCGGTACCGGTCCCCTGGCCGCCCGCGATTCCGGTCGGCGCGGGGGAGGGCGGTAACCTTCCTCCCGTGCCCTCACTGTCCGACGTCATCGCCGCGCTCGAAACCCTCTGGCCCCCTCACCAGGCCGAGGAGTGGGATGCCGTGGGCCTGGTCTGCGGTGATCCCGACGCGGAGGTCACGCGGGTGCTGTTCGCCGTCGACCCCGTCCAGGAGGTCGCCGACGAGGCCGTCCGGATCGGCGCCGACCTGCTGGTCACCCACCATCCGCTGTACCTGCGCGGTACGACGACGGTCGCGGCCACCGGCTTCAAGGGCCGGGTCGTGCACACGCTGATCAAGAACGATGTGGCCCTGCACGTCGCGCACACCAACGCCGACCGCGCCGACCCCGGAGTCTCCGACGCCCTCGCCGGTGCCGTCGGGCTGCGGATCACCGGGCCCCTCGTACCGGACGCGACCGATCCGTCCGGCCGCCGCGGCCTCGGCCGGATCGGCGAGCTGGACATCCCGCTCACACTGGCCGAATTCGCCGCCCGGGCCGCCCGCGGTCTGCCGCGCACCGCGGCCGGGCTGCGCGTGGCCGGGGACCCGGAGCAGCTGGTCCGTACCGTCGCGGTCTGCGGCGGCTCGGGCGACGGCCTCTTCGGCGACGTCCGCGCGGCGGGCGTCGACGTCTACCTCACCGCGGACCTCCGCCACCACCCGGCCTCCGAGGCCCAGCAGCAGGGACTTCTCTCGGACGGTAGGCCCGCGCTGGTCGATGCCGCACACTGGGCAACCGAGTGGCCGTGGTGCGAGCAGGCCGCGGGCCAGCTCGACGAGATCTCGGACCGGCACGGCTGGGCCCTGCGGACGTATGTGTCGCACCAGGTCACCGACCCGTGGACGGCCCACGCCCCGGCCCCGGAAGCTCTGTCCAGCACCTCTTCCACCCGCTCTTCCCGCCAGTCGCCCGAAGCCATCCTTCCAACGAGCGCCTCGCGCCCGCAGTCTCACCCAGGAGCCCCCCGCTGAACGCCGCCCCCGCCGACCAGATCCGCCTCCTCGAAGTCCAGGCGCTCGACTCGCGTATCCAGCAGCTGGACCACAAGCGGCACCACCTTCCCGAGCACGCCGAGCTCGACCGTCTGAACGCCGACCTCACCCAGCTGCGCGACCTGCTCGTCGCCGCGCAGACCGAGGAGAGCGACACCGCCCGCGAGCAGACCAAGTCCGAGCAGGACGTGGACCAGGTGCGCCAGCGCGCCGCCCGCGACCAGCAGCGGCTCGACTCCGGCGCGGCGGCCTCCCCGAAGGACCTGGAGAACCTGCAGCGCGAGATCGTCTCGCTCGCCAAGCGGCAGAGCGACCTCGAGGACGTCGTCCTGGAGGTCATGGAGCGCCGCGAGACCATGCAGGAGCGGGTCAAGGAGCTCTCCCTCCGGCTGGAGTCCGTGCAGGCCAAGGCCGTTGAGGCCGAGACCCGCAGGTCCGCCGCGCTCAAGGAGCTCGACGCCGAGGGCTCCAAGGCGGTCAAGGAGCGTGAGATCGTCGCCGGCGCCGTGCCGGCCGACCTCCTGAAGCTCTACGACAAGCTGCGCTCCCAGCAGGGTGGCGTCGGCGCCGCCCGGCTCTACCAGAAGCGCTGCGAGGGCTGCCGTCTGGAGCTCAACATCACCGAACTGGGCGAGGTGCGGGCGGCTCCCGCCGACACCGTCGTCCGCTGCGAGAACTGCATGCGCATCCTGGTCCGCACCGCGGACTCCGGCCTCTGATGGCTCGTGGTTTCGTCGTCGAGGCCGACGGCGGGTCCCGGGGCAACCCGGGCCCCGCGGGCTACGGCGCCGTGGTCCTCGACCCGGCCACCGGTGAGACGCTCGCCGAGGCCGCCGAGTACATCGGCCACGCCACGAACAACGTCGCCGAGTACCGGGGTCTGATCGCGGGGCTGCGGGCCGCCAAGGCCCTGGATCCCGAGGCCTCGGTCCGGGTCCGGATGGACTCCAAGCTCGTCGTCGAGCAGATGTCAGGGCGCTGGAAGATCAAGCACCCGGACATGCGCCCGCTCGCCGCCGAGGCCAAGTCCGTGCTGCCGGCCGGCCAGGTGACGTACGAGTGGATCCCGCGCGAGAAGAACAAGCACGCGGACCGGCTCGCGAACGAGGCGATGGACGCGGGCAGGAAGGGCCGGCAGTGGGAGCCCGGGGCGCCCATCGTGCGCAGCGAACTCGGGCTGGGCGGCGGCGTCGGGATCTCGGCCCAGGGGTCGGATCCGGGGTCGGCGCACGGGTCTGGTTCGGGTTCGGCCGGGGCTTCGGCTCAGGGGTCGGTTCAGGACGCGCTGCCGGAGACCGCTCCGACCGTGGGCTGGTTGGCCGCCGCCGATCTCGGGACGCCCACCACCTTCGTCCTGCTCCGGCACGGCGAGACCGCGCTCACGCCCGAGAAGCGGTTCTCGGGCAGCGGCGGCACCGACCCCGACCTGTCGGAGACGGGCCGCCGGCAGGCCCAGCAGGCCGCGATCTCGTTCGCGGCCCGGGGCACCGTGCAGGCGATCGTCAGCTCACCGCTGGCCCGCTGCCGGCAGACCGCGGAAGCCGTCGCGAGCCGCCTCGGCCTCGAGGTACGGATCGACGAGGGCCTGCGCGAGACCGACTTCGGGGTCTTCGAGGGGCTCACCTTCGGGGAGGTGCGGGAGCGGTATCCGGCCGAACTGGACGATTGGCTGGCATCGGCCAAGACCGCCCCGCCGGGCGGGGAGAGCTTCGCGGCGGTCGCCCGCCGCGTGTCGCTGTCCCGCGACAAGCTCCTCGCGCGCTACGCCGGGAAGACGGTGCTGCTCGTCACGCATGTCACCCCGGTCAAGACGCTGGTCCGGCTCGCGCTGGGCGCGCCGCCCGAGTCCCTGTTCCGCATGGAGCTCTCGGCGGCGTCCGTGTCGGAGGTGGCGTACTACGCCGACGGCAACGCCTCGCTGCGCCTGCTGAACGACACGTCGCACCTGAGGTAGTCCGCGGGGTCCGGTCCGGTGCGCAGCCGGTGCCATGAGTCCTACGTTGCCTGCCCTGCCTTGCCGCCGTCCGGCGCGTCCGGCCCTCCGGGGTTCAGCCGCGCAGGGCGGCGGCTTCGCGTGCGAGGGCCTCGACGCGACCCCAGTCCTTGGCGCGGAGCGCCTCGGCGGGCAGCATCCAGGTGCCGCCGACGCAGCCGACGTTGGGGAGCGCCAGATAGCGCGGCGCGGCGGCCGCGTCGATTCCGCCGGTGGGGCAGAACCGCGCGAGCGGCAGCGGTGAGGCGAGCGACGTCAGATACGCGGTGCCGCCGGCGGCCTCGGCCGGGAAGAACTTCATCTCCGTTATGCCGCGTTCCAGCAGCGCGACCACTTCCGACGTCGTCGAGACGCCGGGCAGGAACGGCAGCCCCGAGGCACGCATCGCCTCCAGCAGCCGGTCGGTCCACCCCGGGCTGACCAGGAAGCGGGCCCCGGCGGCGACCGCGGCGCCGACGTGCTCGGGCGCCAGCACCGTCCCCGCGCCCACGACCGCGTCCGGGACCTCGCGCGCGATGGCGGCGATGGCGTCCAGCGCGGCGGCCGTCCGCAGGGTGACCTCGATCGCGGGCAGCCCGCCCGCGACGAGGGCGCGGGCCAGCGGCACGGCGTCGGCGGCGTCCTCCAGGACGACGACGGGGACGACGGGGGCGAGGTCGAGGACGGAAGTCATGCCCGTCATCCTGCCTGCGGCCCGGCATCCTGCGCAACGAGCGTTGCACAGGATGCAATAGAAGTGCCCCGTGCCGGGGTTCCGCCGCGGGCTCAGTGGATCTCGGTCACCAGCACGTCGAGCTTCCCCGGTGCCTGCTCCTCGATCACGAAGCCCAGGTCCCGCAGCGTCGCGGCGAGCTTCGCCGGCGTCTTCGGCTTCGCGCCCGACTCCAGGAGGGCGCGCACCAGCCGGCCCTTCGTGGCCTTGTTGAAGTGGCTCACCACGGACCGCTTCTCGACGCCGTCGACGACCGTCACCTGCAGCACCCGCACGGTGGCCGTGCGCGCCGCCGGCTCGCTGCGCGGCTTCGGCTTCCACGCGTTCGCGTACGCCGAGGAGCGCAGATCCAGCACCAGGCCGTCGCCGGCCGCCTCCGGAACGACGCCGGCCATCGGCTCCCGCCAGTACGCGCCGAGCGCGCCCAGCGCGGGCAGCTTCACCCCCATCGAGCAGCGGTACGACGGGATCCGGTCGGTGATCCGCACCGCGCCCCACAGCCCGGAGAACACCAGGAGGGAGTCCTTCGCACGCTTGCGGGCGGCAGGGCTGAGCGTCGCGAGCCCCAGTGCGTCGTAGAGCACACCGGTGTACAGCTCCCCGGCCGGCAGTGTCGGCGCGGTGAGCAGTCCCGCGTCCTTGGCGACCTCGCCGCGCAGCCCCGGGCTCAGCCCGAGCACCTCGGCCGCCTTCTCCTCATCGCCCGAGCACAGCTCCACCAGCTCCGCCAGCACCGTCGACCGCGTTCCGGTCAGCCCGGGGAGCGAGAGCGACGCCAGGTCGACGGCGGGACCGGCACCCACGGTGGCCTTGCCCTCGGACGGCGGAAGCAGGACGAGCACAGCAGTTCTCCCTCGGACGGACCAACACGAACCGGGAGCAGCCTACGGCCCGTCATACGCTCACTTCATGCCCCGCCGCCACCTGCTCGTCCCGGCCGCCGACGGAACCCTGCTGCGCGACGCGCTGCGTGCGCTGCGCGTCCGGCTCGAGGTGCCGGAGGAGTTCCCGGCCGCCGTGCTCGCCGAGGCCCGGCAGGCAGCCGACCATCCCCGGATGCCGGAGCTGGACGCCACCGGCATCCCGCTCTTCACGATCGATCCGCCGACGTCCACGGATCTCGACCAGGCCATGCACCTGGCCCGTGGGACGGGGACCGGCACCGGGGCCCCGGCCGGGGGATACCGGGTGCACTACGCCATCGCCGATGTCGCGGCCTTCGTGACGCCCGGCGGCGCGCTCGACGCCGAGGCGCACCGCCGCGTCACGACCCTCTACTTCCCCGACGAGCGCGTCCCCCTCCACCCGCAGATCCTCAGCGAGGGCGCCGCCAGCCTGCTCCCCGGCCAGGACCGCCCCGCCCTGCTGTGGCGGATCGACCTCGACGCGACGGGCCAGGCCACCGCCACCGACGTCCGCCGGGCCCGGGTCCGCAGCCGCGCCAAGCTCGACTACGCGGGCGTCCAGCGCTCCATCGACGACGGCACCGCGGAGGAACCCGTCGCCCTCCTCAAGGAGATCGGGCTGCTCCGGGAGGGGCTCGAACGGGACCGCGGCGGCATCTCCCTCAACGTCCCCGAGCAGGAGATCGAGCAGCGTCCCGACGGCGACGGCTACGTACTCGAATACCGCGCCCCGCTGCCCGCCGACGGCTGGAACGCCCAGATCTCCCTGCTCACCGGCATGGCCGCCGCCGACCTCATGATCCGGGCCGGCACGGGCATCCTCCGTACGCTCCCCGCCGCCCCCCAGAGCGCCGCCGACCGGCTCGGACGCGTCGCCGAGGCCCTCCAGGTCGACTGGCCGGCCGGCACCCCGTACGCCGACGTCATCCGCTCCCTCGACCCCCGGCGCCCCCACCACGCCGCCTTCCTGCAGGAGTGCACCTCCCTGCTGCGCGGCGCCGGCTACACGGTCTTCGACGGCGCCGCCCCCGAGCACGCAGAACACGCCGCCGTCGCCGCCCCGTACACCCACTGCACGGCACCGCTGCGCCGCCTCGTCGACCGCTACGCCGGCGAACTCTGCCTCGCCGCCGTCGCGGGCGAGCAGCCTCCGGACTGGGTCCGCGCCGCCCTCCCCGGCCTCCCCAAGGAAATGGCCGAGGGCACGCAGCACGCCAACCGCGCCGAACGCGAATGCGTCGACCTGATCGAGGCCGCCCTCCTCAAGGACCGCATCGGCGAGGTCTTCGACGCCTTCGTCATCGACCTCGACGACCGCGCGCCCGGCACCGGCACCATCCACCTCGACGACCCCGCCGTCGTGGCCCGCATCCAGTCACCACCCTCCGCCCCCCGCCTCCCCCTCGGCCACCACCTGCGAGTCCGCCTCACCGAGGCCGACCCGGCCACGTCAACCGTCCTCTTCGCCCCGGCCCAGCTCTGCGGACACGTCGACTAGGATGGGCGGCACGGCGGACGAGCCGGCCGGGCGGTCGCGGCGGGATCCTTGTGATCCTTCCGAGGAACGTCCGGGCTCCACAGGGCAAGGTGGTGGGTAACGCCCACCCGGGGTGACCCGCGTGCCAGTGCCACAGAAAACAGACCGCCGGGAGCCGCAAGGCCCCCGGTAAGGGTGAAACGGTGGTGTAAGAGACCACCAGCGTCCAGGGTGACCTGGACGGCTAGGTAAACCACACCTGGAGCAAGGTCAAGAATGGGCCGCCGCAAGGCAGCTCTGCGCGGACGACTGAGGGCTGCCCGCCCGAGTCCGCGGGTAGACCGCACGAGGCCGGCGGCAACGCCGGTCCCAGATGGATGGCCGCCTCCCCATGGCCCGCAAGGACCACGGGAGACAGAACCCGGCGTACAGGCCGACTCGTCCGCCGCCTGTAAAACCGCAGGTCAGAGCATGTTTCTTCGACGCGGACATTTCGACGGGGTCGAATCGGGGCCGTTTGAGTGGGCCGCCAGGGTGCCGACCCGCCAGTCGAGGCGCGAAGATATTTGGACAAATCTGCTCAGATACGGCGCGATCATTGCCCGGTTCGGTCCGAGTCACGTACCGCCAGTACATCGCCATTTTGTCCTCGCCGGCTCGTAGGAGCATCCTTCACTGGACGGGACTTGCAGGGGATCGATGCCGACCCACCCTCGCCCTCTGGATAGAGCCGCCCGCCAGTTGATCGAGAGGCGTGGGCCAGGGCCGACGCGGCATAGGCCTGGGCTTATCAGGGTGTGCCACCGGGCGCGGGTGGGTTGCTCTCCACTGTGCCACTGACGCGGCTCTGTCATTAGCGGGAGGCCTGCCACAAGTCAGGCGTTGACGTACAGGCTGGAATCGTCCAGGCGCTGGGCCCGCAGCGTGTGCTGCGGGCCCAGCGGACGATGCGACTGGTGGGTCAGGAGGTGCTGTACAGGTTGCCCGCTTGCTCGGTGGTGAAGGCGTAGGGGTAGATGCGGGCGTCGCTGATGGTGGCGTTGGCGGGGTTGTAGAGGGTGGCGCTGCTGGTGAGTTGGATGGCGCCGACGCTGAGGTGGCCGGGTGCGTGCCAGGGGGTGGGGTTGGTGGCTGCCCCGGCGTAGTGGCCGTTGACGTAGAGCGTTGAGCTGTGGGTGGTGGCGTCGTAGACGCCGGTGAGGTGGGTCCAGGTGCCGGTGGTGGCGGCGCCTGCGGGGGCGTCGGCGGCGGGTGCGGTGTTGGCCATGGTGTCGCCGGTGGGGGTCATGAAGGTCCAGGTTTTGGTATCGGGGCGGTAGCCGAGGTCGAAGGCTTGGCGGGTGGTGCCGCCCTGGGCGACGAAGTACTGGTCGCCGGTGAGAGTGTTGAGTTTGACCCAGACCGAGATGGTGTAGCTTCCCGCTGTCTCGACGGCGGCGACCTTGGAGACCAGGGCTGAGGTGCCGGTGAAGGCGGCTGCGCCGGGGGTGGTGCCGGCGTGGTTGGCGGCCCAGGTGACGGTGCCGACGGGTGCGGCGTTGTTGCCGCCGGAGGCGTCGTTGGGGGTGCCGTTCAGGAGCCATTGGTTGCTGCGGCCGGTGAAGTACGCGATGGCGGTCTTGGCGGTGCCGTCCGGAGTGACGCCGTCCCAGGTGACGATCTTTCCGTTGCCGGATGAGGCCCACAGGTCTGGGATGTTGTCGCCGTTGAGATCGCCGTCCGAGCCGACTAGCGGGAACGCGGCGGTGGTGATGCCACCGCCGATCGCGGTGGCGGGGGAAGCAGTGACGCCCGTGACCGTGGTGTACGCGGTGCCATTGTCGTCGGTCGCGGCGGCGGTGGTCAGGGCGTACTGGAGGATGTCGCCTGCGGTGTGGCCGCCTGCGGTGGTGCGGACCCGGGCCCACAAGGCGGGTTTGCCAGTTGCGAGGGCGTCGCCAGGGATCATGAGGTCGTAATTGTCCCATCCGCCCTTGGCCACCAGCGTCGGAGCACCGAAGGGGGAACGTTTGCCATTGGCGTCGTAGGCACCTGCGCTGGTCTTGGGGTAGAACCAGAGACTTCCGGCTTCGACGGCGAGGACACCGGTGGCGTCGGTGGTCTTCAGATCGGGAGTGAGGGTGGTGCCTGCCGCACCGATCGGGGTGATCTGGTTGGTGTAGGCCCAAGTGGCGCCAGGCGCCCAGGTGGAGCCGACAGTCAGACCGGGACATTCAGTCGCGGTACCAACGCAGTCCGGACGAGGCAGTTGCGCCTTGGCGGTACCGAACGCCCCGTAATTCTGCGTGTCATTGGAGTAGTAGAACAGCTGCCCGCTGCCGGTCTTTGTGGGGTCGGAGTCCGGCTTGGTGGGGTCGGCGTCCTGGTGGACGAAGAGGTCGTCGACCGGAGTGCCGGCGGTCTGAGTGCCGCGGTGGGTGATGCGGAAGTTCTTCCAGCTGGTGCCGTCGGGTGCCTGGGCGGCGGTGGCGGCTTGGATGGCGGGGGTGGAGTTGAAGTTCAGGGCCTGGCTGTAGTTGAGCAGAGCGCCGGTGGTGGGGTCGGCGGCGAGGACGTCGGGGTGGCCGTCATTGGTGACGTCGCCGTAGGCCAACGGAGTGGGCGACCAGGGCATGTAGAAGGGGTACGCCGTGATCAGGGAGGTGTTTCCGGCGTTGTCCTCGGCTTGGAGGTAGGCGATGTTGGTGCCCCAGTGCGTGGGGTGCACCGGGACGGAAATCTTCGGGAGGGCGCTGCCGCACTGCCAGGCGGCGTCGGAGAGCGTGGAGTCCAGGCTCCAGCGCATGCAGGCCAGTGCGGAATTGACGCCTTCGGCCGGGGTGGGATCGGTGGCGGTGAAGGGGATCTGTCCCGAGTCGCCGACGTGCAGTGTGGTGGTCTGCCCGTTGCCGGAGGGCGGGAACTGGTGGGCGAGGTCGGTCACCGGGTTGAACGTGATGGTGGGTGGTTGCAGGTCGGCACGGAAGCGGCAGCCGCCTGCGGTGGTGGAGGGTAGGAGGCCATCGCTGGCGGAGACGTTCCAGCCGTAAGCGTGGCCGTCTTTGAGGGCGGTGGTGGGGACGGTGTAGGTGACGGTCTGCCCGGATGCGCTGTCGCCGCTGCTGCCTTGAGCGGTGAGGGGGTCGCCGGCGACGGAGTCGTCCCAAAGGCTGAAGTAGCCGTGCATGGCAAGGCCGACGGGGCTGGTGACGGTCGCGGTCAGTTTCAGGCCTTGGGCGCCGGGGTTGCTGATGAAGGCGTGGGTGGTGGGTTCGGCGGCGAGCTGGCAGTTCTCCTGCGAGGCCGGGGCGAGGTATTGCGGGACCGGACTGCTCTTCAGGTTGGAGGGCGGGTTGGGGGCTTTGTCGTACTGGATGTACAGGGTGGGGTTGTGGGTCAGGTGTTTGAAGCCGTTCGCGTTGGATTCGTCGCCATGGAGGCCGAAGGCGAGGGCGCCGTTGTTGACGTATTTCTGCACGTGGGCAGTGATCACGTAGCCGAAAGGCACGTCGCCGGCGCAGCCGGAGTTGCCGGTTCCGCCGACTTGGTCGGTCAGGCCGAAGGGGGTGTCACCGCTGTTGTGGTTCGCCCAGGTGTAGTCAGCGATGGGGCCGGTGGCGTAGAGGGACACAGGGTAGGTGTCGGTGCAGGACCACGAGGCGCTTGAGGTCTGGGTGAATGTCAGCGTGGCGTAGTGGATTGTGGAGTTGGCGATGGCACCGAGGTTGTTGAACTGGTAGTAGGGGCGCTCGGTGTCGTGAGGACTGCAGCTGCCGCCGCCTGAGTACGTGCCGCAGAGGCCCAGGGCGGGAGAGCTTCCCGTGTTGTGGGTTCCGGTGTGGGCGGATTGGATCCAGGTCCATTCGGGGTTGGTGCCGCCGAATGTGAACCATTCCGGGTCGATGTAGACCGGGTAGTGAGTACCGGGTCCACCCAGCACGCCGGGTACCGGGGTGATGGTGACGGTGTCGCCGTCGGCGGTGGTGGGCATCGTGGCGGTCTGCGCGCCCGGTCCGGGGCCGTCCGCGGTACTTGCCTCCGCCGGGGTGTCGCTGTCGGTGTTCTGCGGGGCGGCGGCCGTGGTGGTCTTTGCGCTGGTGGGGGTACTCGTGATGGTGCTGGAGTCCCACATCTGCGGTGCGGAGGCGGTGAACTCCTTGGCGCCGCTGGCGGTATCCCTGGCGGTGAGGTTTCCTGCGCTGTCGGCGGTGACGCTGATCCCGGTGCCGGTGGTGGCCAGGTCCAGGGTCTTGAGTGCGGGATTGGCCGCGGCGGTGGCGGTCTTGACGATGACGATGTGCTTGACGCTGCCCCGTGCGTTGACGGTCACCTTCAGGTCCACGTCCGGCAGGATGTTGGCGTACAGCGCGCTGTCGCCCGAGACGGTGGGGGCGGGCAGGGTGAACGGCACGCTGAGCGAGAGCGTTTTGCCAGCGTTATTGGTCAGGGTGGCCAGCGGGCCGCTGCCGCCATGCGACAGGCGTATGGGGGTTATGGCGGCTTTGGGGGACAGGGTGCCGTCGGCGTTGGTGTGCAGAGTGGCGTCCACCGGCGACCAAGCGCCGGCGACCTTGGCCCGTGCGGGTTGCACGCTGGTGCTGGTGGAGTAGGTGCCGTCCGGGTTGACGGACGTCTGCTCGAACTCGCTGGTCAGCGCGTCGATGACGACCGGCTGGCCGGTCGCTGCGGCCTTCGCCTGCGCGGCGGCCGCGGCCACCGTGTCGGGCGGGACGATTGCGGCGTGTTGGGCCTCGGCCGGGTCGGTGGGGGTGTCGGCGTGGGCAGCGGGGGCGAGGGAGAGCAGGCCGGCCGAGAGAGCGAGCGCGAGTACAGCGGCCCCAGTGCGGCGGGGTCTGCCGCGGCGCCGGGGGATGGGAGGGCCAGGAGGGACAGAAGGCATGAAGATCCCCGTTCCGGGTCGTACCGGTGGCGCAATGACCGTGCGCACGATGGGCCACGCTCGTCACAACGGTCAAGGCCGTCCCCAACTGGAGCCGAACACTCCTCCAGCGATGTCCCGGTCTGATGCCCCTGTGACATGGGTCACTGGGTAAACGGTGGGTCAAGTGCCCGTCACTTGCGTCACAGAAGGCCCTACGGTCCGTGTCATTCGCGCGCAACTCTGTGCGAACGGGCAAGACCCGAGGGGGAGTTGTGCAGGGTTCGAGCACCGGTGCGCGCATCAGATGGAAGCTGAGCGGCAGGCACGCGCTGCTGGGTTCAGCCAGCGTTCTGGCGGTCTTCGCCGCCCTCCTGACGCCGCTGTCAGCCGAGGCCATCGCGGCGGCGCAGGCGCCCGATCCGGATCAGATCTGGTCTCCGCCCAACACCCCGCTCCCGCAGACCCCCTCAGTTCCCGGGCATCCCGCACCTGCCCCGGCGAAGCTTCCCTCCACCGCCCCTGCCACCGGGGCACCCCGCACCGCGGCGCCCGTGCCATTCGGCGGCAAGGCCACCGTCACCCTCCCGAACGCCTCCACCACCAAGGCCACGTCAGCAACGGTCCGCGCCGGGCAACTCCCCGTCTGGATAGCTTCATCCGGCACTACGCGACAGAGCGCCAACGCCGCGGAGGCATCGGTTCGCGTCTCGGTGGCCGACCAGAAGGCGATCACGGGAGCGGGTCTTCCCGGCCTGGCGGTCACGCTCGCCCGCACCGACACCGCCCCCACGGGGCGGGTTCAGGTCGGCATCGACATCAGCTCCCTGGACGTCAACTGGGGCGGCGGCTTTGCACAGCGCGTCCGGCTGGTCGGTCTGCCGGCCTGTGCGCTGACCACTCCTACGGTGCCGGCGTGCCGCAAACAGACTCCGGTGCCCTCCCACTACGACCCGAGCACCCACCGCCTGGTCGCCGACGTTGCCCTGCCCGCCGCCGCACCCGGCCCGCGGAACCCGGCCTCGGCCACCGCACCGAAGGCGACCACTGCGCTCGATGCTGCCGCCGCACAGCAGATCGTGCTTGCACCCATGGGTGATCCGGCCGGCTCGGCCGGCACCTACGCGGCGACCGACCTCGCCCCCAGCGCGAAGTGGACGGCTGGCTCCTCGAGTGGTGGCTTCTCCTACTCCTACCCGATCCAGGTCCCCCCGGCGTTGGGTGGGGCCGCGCCGCAGGTGTCACTGTCCTACGACTCCTCGTCGGTCGACGGGCGGACCTCGTCGACGAACGCGCAAGCGTCCTGGATCGGCGACGGCTGGGACTACCACCCGGGCTTCATCGAGCGCTCCTACAAGTCCTGCGACAAGGACGGTCTGCAGCACTCGGGCGACGAGTGCTGGGGCGGCTACAACGCCACCCTGTCCCTGGGCGGGCACTCCAGCGAACTGGTGCGCGACGACGACAGCGGCGCCTGGCGGCTTAAGGACGACAACGGATCCAAGGTCGACTTCCTCACCGGAGCGAGCAACGACGATTCGCGCGGCGAGTACGTCCGCGTCACCACCACGGCCGGCACGGTCTACTACTTCGGACTGAACCACCTGCCCGGCGGCGACAAGAGCGACCCGGCCAGCCACTCCGCGTGGGCGGTGCCGGTGTACTCGCCCAACAGCGGCGACCCTTGCTATGACGCGGCCAAGAGCAAGGGCTCGTGGTGCCAGATGGCCTGGCGCTGGAACCTCGACTACTCCGTCGACGTCCACGGCAACCTCACCACCTACACCTACACCGCCGAGGGCGACAATTACGCGCGCGGCGGGGGGCAGAACAACGGTACCGGCACCCTCACTCCCTACACCCGCGGCGGCGCGCTGCGCTCCATCAACTACGGGCAGACCCTGGCCGGGCAGGTCGCTGCCAAGGGCACGGCCAAACCCGCCGCCACGATCTCCTTCAATCCGGCGCCCGAGGGCCGCTGCGACACCACCGGCGGCTTCACCTGCACAGGCGCCACCTTGTCGAAAACCAACGCCACGCACTGGCCGGACGTGCCCTACGACCAGCACTGCGACGCCAACCCCTGCACCAACTACGGCCCCAGCTTCTGGTCCAACCAGCGCCTGGCCTCCATCACCACCCAGGTGATGTCCAACGGCACGTCCAAGCCTGTCGACTCCTATGCGCTGACCCAGTCCTTCCCCGACCCGAACGACGGCACCAGCAAAGGCCTGTGGCTGCAGCAGATTCAGCGCACCGGATTGGACGGACCCAGCACCCCGCCGCTGCCACCTGTCATCTTCACCTGGACGATGAAACCCAATCGCGTCGACGGCATGGACCTGGTCCCCGCACCGCCCATCTTCAACCGGCCCCGGATCAAGAGCATCACCACCGAGACCGGCGAGAACATCGTCATCGACTACAGCCTGCCGGCTTGCTCCCGGGTGGACCATGTGATGCCCGCGTCCGCGGACGACAACAAGATGAAGTGCTACAACGTCAAGTGGTACCCGCCGGGCACCGTCTACGGGGCGACTCCCGCCTCGGACTGGTTCAACCGTTACACCGTCGATCAGATCACCGAGAACGACCTCGTCGCCCAGTCCCCTGCGAAAATCACCCACTACGGCTACGGTGATGCGGGCTGGCACCGCAATGACTCGGAAATGACCGAGAGCAGCGACCGCACCTGGGACCAGTTCCGCGGCTATGCGACCGTGACCACCACCACCGGCAGCGGGCAGGACGGCCCCATCACCCACTCCGTCACCAAGTACCTGCAGGGCATGGCCGGCGACGCCCTCGCCGCAGGCGGAACCAAAACCGCCACCGTCGACGACGCACTCGGCGAACACGTCACCGACTCCGACTGGTTGGCCGGCCAGACCCTGGAAACCGACAGCTACGACAAGGCCGGCGACGGAAACAAGATCACCGCCTACACCGTGCACCGGGCCACGGGCCCGTATCCCACTGCCACCCACAAGCGAGCCGGCTTGACCGGATTCAACCTGGTCGCACGGTATATCTCCACCAGCATGGTGGAGACGAAGAAGAGCTTGAAGGCCGACAACACCTGGCGCACTACAAGGTCCGCCACGACCACCGACCCCGAGAACGGGAACCATGCGCTGACGCTGCTCACGACGGCTGACGGATTGCCGGACCGATGCGTGCGCACCAGCTATGCCGCTGGTTCCACCGCACAGATGACGGATTTGGTCGACGAGACGTTGACGGTCTCTGGCAGCGGATCATGCACGGCTGTACCCGGGGCGGCAAACACCGTCGCAGACACCAGAACGCTTTACGACAGCAAGGCCTTCGGCCTTGCCGGAGCTCTCGGGGACGACACCTCCACACAAAGTTTGGACCACTACGACGCCTCCGGCCATCCGGTGTTCGTCACCGACAACGTTACCGGCTTTGATAGCTACGGCAGGGTCGTCGCCACCACAGATCCCAACATCACTGACGCCCAAAACCAGGCTGGAGCGGTGACACGCACGGTTTATGGCGTTGCGCAGACCGGTGAATTGCCGAACAGCGTTGCGGTCACCACGCCGGCCCCAGGAAGCCTGTCCGGCTGGACTACCACCACCACCCAGGACACAGCCCGCGGCTTGCCACTGGTCACAGTCGACGCGAACGGACAGAAGACCACCGAAACATACGATGCATTGGGGCGGTTGACACAGATGTGGCGACCAGGCTGGGCCACGGGCAACAAACCCAATCTGACGTTCTCCTACGCAGTCAACGGCTCAGCCGGTCCGTCGGCCACCACGACGAACACGCTCAAGGACGACGACACCACCTATACCCAGTCAGTGCAGATCCTCGACGGATTCGGCAGGGTCCGGCAGACCCAGACGTCGCCGGCTCTGTCGGGAATCCCGGGACGGCTCCTGGCAGACACCCTCTACGACTCCCACGGCCGGACACTCGCCACCCGTGCCCCGTACTACGACAAGAACACCTCTCCTACCGGCACCTTGTACCTGCCTGTTCCCGGCGATGTCCCCTCCGAGACCAGCACCGTCTTTGACGGCCAAGGCCGTCCCATCGCCTCAGTGCTCTCCGCTATGGGCGTGGAGCAGTGGCGCACGACCACCGACTACCCCGGCAGCGACGAGACCGACGTCACCCCGCCCAACGGCGGAACACCCATGACTACCATTACCGATGCACGCGACCAGACCAGTCAGGTGTGGCAGTACCGCACATCCACGGCCACGGGTCACCCCGAGGACGCCGACATCACGACCTACGCGTACACCACCGCGGGCAAGCCCGCGACCCGTACGGACGCCACGGGCAAGAACACTTGGACCTATGGCTACGACCTGCGCGGCCGTCAAGTCACCGCCACCGATCCGGACACCGGGACCACCACCCAGAGCTATGACGCCGATAGCCGCCTCGCCAGCGTGACGGACGCGCGTAAGCAGACCCTCGTTTACAGCTATGACTTGATCGGCCGCAAGACTGGCCTGTACACCGGCAGCATCACCCCAGCCAATCAACTTGCGGGCTGGAAGTACGACACCGCCTCAGGCGGGAAGGGCCAGCTAGCGGGATCCACGCGATACGTCGACGGCGTGGCCTACACCACGACGACGACTCTCGGATACGACGCCTCGTACCATCCGACGGGAGCCACGCTCACCATCCCCGGCAGTGAGATCGGGCAGACCACCCCCTTCACGTACACCACCCACCGGCATTACAACCCGAATACCGGCACGCTCAGCGCTACCGATCTCCCCGCCGTCGGCGGTTCATCGGCTGAGACACTCGCCAACACCTACGACGTCAACGGCCCGCTCATCTACACCGCCGGTCAGGTCACATACGACCTGCAGACCAATTACGACCCCTTCGGGCGGGCGATCCGTACCACCCTCAACCCGTGGGGCTCCCAGGTGGTGGCCACCACCAACTTTGATCAAGCCACCGGTCGCGTGATGTCGGAATTCGTCGACAAGCAGACGTCTACCAACGGCGCTGTCGACCAGCACAGCTACACCTACAACGCAGCTGGTCAGACCACCTCGGTCAGCGACATCGAGGACAACACACCCTCCCAGACCGACCTGCAGTGCTTTACGTACGACTATCTCGGTCGCCTCAGCACCGCCTGGACCGACACCGGCGGGACCACCACCCAGCCCCAGCCGTCCGTTCCTGGCATGGGCGGCTGCACCCACACCAGCCCGACGTCAACCGGAAGTGCCACCATTGGCGGCCCCGCGCCTTACTGGACGAGCTACGGCTACGACACCAGTGGCAACCGCACCAGCCTCACCCAGCACAACACAGCAGGAGACACCACTAAGGACATCAGCACGACACAGGGATTTGCCCCGGCCGGCCAGGTCAATCAGCCAACCACTGCGGTTGGCACCGGGGGCGGCACCGGTGGCCCCCATGCCCTGGGCTCCACGACCAGCACTGGCCCCAACAACCCCGGTGCCACGTCATACCAGTACGACGCCACGGGCAACACCACCAAGATCACCACGGCCAACGCTGCTACAACACTTGCTTGGACCGGTGAAGACAAACTTTCCACCGTCGTCAACAGTGCGGGTACCACTACGTATCTCTACGACGCCGATGGGAACCAGCTCATCCGCCGTAACCCAGGCGGCATTACCACTTTCAACCTGGGAAGTGACGAACTCACCTACACCACAGCTAGCAAGACGACGATCAATGCTCGGTACTACGTACAACCCAACGGCCTGACCATTGTTCGCCAGGGCAGCACCCGCACCATCCAGTGCACCGACCCGCATGGCACTGCCACACTTGCCCTGGACGCGACCACCCTCGCGGAGACACGCCGCCCGCTCGACCCCTTCGGCAACGCACGCGGTACGCAGCCCACCGCCTGGACCGGCGACAAGGGCTTCGTCGGAGGCACCCAAGACCCCATCACCGGCCTCACCAACCTCGGCGCCCGCGAATACCAACCCATGACCGGCCGTTTCCTCAACCCCGACCCCCTCCTCGACGCAGCTAACCCGCAACAATGGAACGGCTATGCCTACGCCAACAACACACCAATCAATGCTGCCGACCCCGATGGCAAGATGATTAAGGATGATGTCACTGGCCTCGGGTTCGGCAATCAAAAGGTAATGAAGGATTGGTATGAAAGCGAGGGATATACGGGCAAGGACGGGAAGGCCACTCAAAAATACAACACCCTCCTGGGGAACTATAACGACTCGTGGCGAACCTACTATCATTCGACCTACTACAAAGCCATCAGGTATCTCGGTATCGAGCGGAAGCTAAGGGATGCCCCGGCTCCGTGGAAAGATCGAAATGTTGTGACAGGAAAAGAAATGCCGTCATCCTGTGATGACTCTTGTCGCGAGATCGTCAAAGCATGCGACGAAGAATGCATGGGTCTCCAGTTGGAACTTTACATCGCCTCGTTTCCGCCATCCGAGGGCGGAGGATCTAGCGGCGGCCCCATGGGATGGCTGAAGAAGCATGTTTACATCCAGGCGAGCTTTTGCCTGGTGGTGATATGTGCGAGTGCTACATTCCAGGATGGCTACGCTATGGTCGGTGGTGGCTTGAATCTGCCGCATCTGAGCCCCGAGAGCGCGGCCAAAGATTCAGGAATGACAGCAGGTAAAATGTTCAGGCAGGGCGTAGGCATGGTCAAGGAGCGAGGATTTGGTATTTCGCTGAGTGCGGGATTGAACTCCGCGACGCCAACCAACCAGAACAACTCATCGATGGGGGGTTGTATTGCTGATCTGTATGGCGGATGCATTGGCGGGTCACCGGCGCAAAGTGGCGGAAACTTCTACGCGGGTGTCGCGCTGGGTTATGGTGTAACATTCAATGTTGGGAATACTCGAACCTTTGACCTTATTGGCAATAGGTGATCTCAAAAGGGACTGCGATGCTGCAATACGCGGGTAGGGCAATTAAGGCCGCCGATGTAGGGATTTCCGATGTCTGGTTTACTGGCGGAGTCCTGGCATTTGGCATTGTTGCCTGGGTCTTCAATGCCTTCAGGACGCGAAATAGCAGCAAATCTCTTGGTGAGAAAATAATCCCCCATCTAGTGCTTGCAGTATTCTTTATGATTGCCGGGTCGGCATTCGCATGGGTTCTGTATCATTACATCAAGAATAGCTCCTAGGTCCCGCAATGTGATCTGATGCGTCCGGGCCGTCAGCGGGGTGCGTGGTGGCAACCAGGGCGGGACAGGCGGGCGATAGCGGCTCTGTTTCTCGCCTGGATCGTTGTCAGCCGCAAACCGAGGAGTGGAACGATCGGGAGCGACATGGGCTCGGATAGCCCCGGGCCGGTTTACAACGTCTCAGCCGACTCGGGGCCGTCGCCTTCTTCGGAGAGGTCGAAAGTGATGGCGGCCATGTTGGCTGCCCTCTCCATGGCGGTCAACCGCTCGATCTGGTACTTCTCATCCAACTTTCGGGCCTTCAGCCCCCAGGCTAGCGCCCGTGCCCGCATCCCGTTGTCACCCGTGACCACCGTGACGGGAGTTGGGGCAATGGCTTGCTGCAGATAGCAGGCACGGGAGACGATCTCGTCGTCGTTGTTCGGCAGCCGCAAATGTCCGGGCTCGTCCCGCATCACCTCGACAACAGTTCCCTCCGCGACCACGGCGTGTCCCTCGGTCTCGATTGCCGTCAGCGTCTCCTCAAGGAGAGCGAATACGGCCCGCGCGCGCTTGCGGACACTGGCACTCTCGGCGAACGACTTCTTGTCGATCTCGTCCACCACGACGTGGGGGATCACCACGACCGTGCCGGCTCCGAATACCCGTTGCCAGGGGATCTTGTCGTATCGCATGTAGTGCAGCAGGTCGTTGGTGTCCAGTACCACGGTCCGGACCTGGTGGCCCTGGTACCTCTGCTGCATCTCTCGCAGCTCATTGGCGAGCTCCATGAAGAACGTCCGCAGTTCCTGGAATTCTCGGTTTAGCAACTGCACCAAGCGTTGAGCGCCCGGTTCAGCGTGCACGATGGAGCTATACCGTTCCCCACGCATGCGCGCCGCGATGGATCGGTCGGCGAACACAACCGAGAGTTCCGTGGCGGCCTTCAGCGTCCATTCGTCGTACACTCGCCGCGCCCGCGATACCCCCTCATCCAACTCATAGCGCTGTGACCCGACCGCGCTCGGGGAGCTCATCTGATAGTGGGGTACGGAGATCTGGACATCGTTGAGGCCCTGCTGATTCAACGTGTCCAGGAACCTGATTGCCTCGTCACAGGTTGTGCCAGGCCTCAGTAGCATCGGTGGCTCCTTGCCTCCAGGGCCGTCAACACCGTTGAGGACAGCCCTAAGTCACATCGTCCCATTCTGTTGCAAGTCTCAGTGTGTCTTTGCGGAAGCTAGCTGTTCCGTGGCCACCGAACCCTTGGACGCCGAGTGTCGTGCCTGATCGTGGCGCGCATGAGAGGAGTTGAACGGCGAAGGCCGCGGACTTGGATGGGAGGCAGCGCAGGTCAGTTCGGCGAGCTGCTCTCGTCGATATTGGTCGCGGCAGCTCGGCGGAATGACCGGACGACCGTCTCAAGGCCACGCGCAGGGGCTATATGTTTCGAAGCTCCGTGCAGACGGAGCCAACGGGGTAGAAGGTCCGAATGCGCTGCTGAATGTCGATACTGTTACGCCTTCCACGGCCATGGGCGGGTGAGCATATGTCTGCCAGGTCTGGGAGAACTCGCCGTGTCGGGAGAGGGCTTGTACGGTCTTCGGGTCGTGCTGGCCGCAGGCCCCGAGCCGCGTTGTGTAGAAGTGCTTGAGGTCGTGGAAGCGCGTGCCCGGTGGCAGGTCGGCGAGTTGAAGGGCGATGTGCCACTTCCTGTTGAGGTCGGTGCGCTGGACAGGTCGGCCGAACCTGTTGGTGGTCAGCAGTCCTTCGTCCGGTGCACTGCAGTGACCGGCGGATAGCTGTCCGCCCGCAGCACGAGCCCGCGTGGCCGGATGGCCGAAGCGGGCAAGGTGATCGGTCAGGCGCTCGATGAGGAAGCGGTCTACCGGCAACGTCGCATAGCTCGCCTTTGTTTTGAGCGGTGCTGCGCGGCCGCGCTGCCGTTGCTCGCTGATCTGAAGAAGATTTGCGGACCAGTTCACTTTGGATGTCTTGAGGCCAAGGGCTTCGCCTGTACGCAGGCCTGCGCACGCAGCGAGCCAGACGAGGATTTCGTAGCGAGGTTCTACGTGTCGCATGGCGGTCGCCAACGCTGCTACCTGTTCTTGGGTCAGGGCGATTGTGACCCGCGGGTCGCAATCCGGTAGTTCGATGCGAGAGACGATGTTCGATGGCAGCGGGACGTCTTCGTCGAGCATGTAGCCGATCAGGATGCGCCAGGTCTTGAAGACTTGGATGACCGTGTGCGGGGAGTCGATGCCGGGCTTCTCCAGGAGGTAGTCCACGAATGCGGTGGAGTCCCTTCGCCGCAGCGTGCGGGAGACGCGGTTGCCGATGAACGGCAAGACATGGTTGCGCAGATGGCTGTCGTACGTGTCGACGGTATTGACCCTTTTATTGCGCCGCCGCTTGCGGTCAATCATCTGCGTTGCGAAGTACTCGACGTTGCGGTTGCCGGCGTCCAGATGGCTCCAGGTGTTGCTGCGGATGGCTTCGTTTACTTGTTCGAGGTAGGTGCGCGCATCCTCATAGGCGGTGAATCCGGGGCTACGTCGTCGGCCGGTGGGGTCCGTGTATCGGGCCTGCCAGCGTCGGCCCCGCCCGTGCTCTGCCGACGGCGACAGGGATTGATCACCCATGTCGCAATCGCAGAGTGTGTCGCTGTGTCCTGGTTGAGGGTGCTCGAGATGCCACCGGTCGTACGGCGCGAGGCGGGTCTTCTCGTCGGGCGCGGGGCAGGTTCGTTCGCGCCCAGAGCTTGCTGCGGCAGCGCTGGCCCGCGGCGCACGCGAATACCTTGTGGTTTCCACGGTCGGAGCATTTCCATAACGCAGCGTGATTATGCACAGCTGTTCATGGCCTCACGGCGACGAGAACGGTCGAGTCACTGTGTGTCATCCGCAAGCCCCGACCTGCCCGATCCCCAGCTACTGGCCATCGGTATGCAGATCCGCCGACTACGCGAGGAACGCGGATACAGCCTGGAACAGCTCGCCGAGCGTAGCGGCCTGAGCTTTCGCGGTCTGATCTACATCGAGCACGGTCAGCGAAACGCGAGCACGCTCACCCTCTTGCGGATCGCATCAGGACTTGATGTCCATCCAGGGAAACTGTTCGATGGCCGCTCGCACGATGCCACCGACGGACTTGCACCGGAGATATAGTCGAAGCTGCAGTGGTCGTCTTCCGAGCCTGAAGCGGCTACTGATGCCGCTCCCGCGCATCAGCCACGCGACACGTGTGGTTGACCCGGATCTCGTCGTTGCAACCTGGCGGTCACTCACGGAACTTCCGGCACGGGGACCAGCGTGTACCGTCCGCAACCGGGCTGTCCACCGGGCGTCGTGGGCCGCCGTTGTCGCCCGCATGGGTCGAGGAAGAGGCCTACCCACGGCATATTGGAGCCCCTGAATCGGTGCGACGGCGGTTCTGTTCCGGATGTGGTGAGAGCTCAGACTTTTGAGATCAGGGCGTTCCATCGGTGGCGGCTGCCACGCTGGGATACAACTGGTCACATGGATCTCTGGCAGAACTCTGATACCTGCCAGGATGCAGCGAGCGACAGGCGATCCGGGAGCGAAAGTTGGCACGGGTGAGTATCGAAGAGGTCATCGAAGCGGACCAATTCGTACAGGACGCGACGGTGCCGACCGTGGGCCAGTTGGTCACGGTACGTAATCGAAATTGGGTGGCCACGGCGGTCGAGCGCTCTTCGATTGCGGTTGAGCAGCCGGGCAGTCCGCTGCTTGCCGAGGCGCAGCACCTGGTTTCCCTGGTTTCGGTGGACGGCGACTCCGGTGACGAGGAGCTGCGCGTCCTTTGGGAACTCGAGCCCGGTGCCACGGCCCGTGAACAGCACGCCCTCCCCTCCCCGGCGAGCGGGTTCGACGACCCGGCGAAGTTGGACGCTTTCCTTGACGCGGTGCGCTGGGGATCGGTGGCCACAGCGGACAAGACGTTGCTGCAGGCACCCTTTCGCTCTGGTGTGAAGCCCGAGGACTACCAGCTCGACCCAGTGGTGCGGGCGCTGCAAATGCCGCGTACGAACCTGCTGATCGCTGACGACGTCGGTCTCGGTAAGACCATCGAGGCGGGTCTCGTGATGCAGGAGCTGATGTTGCGGCACCGAGCGCGGACAATGCTGATCGTGTGCCCGGCTTCGCTCACCCTGCAGTGGCGCGATGAGATGCGGGACAAGTTCGGCCTGGGCTTCAAGATCGTGGATGCGGAGCTCCTGAAGGAACTGCGCAGGTCTCGTGGGCTGTATGCGAACCCGTGGACGCACTACCCGCGGTTGATCGTGTCCATCGACTGGCTCAAGCGCGAGCGCCCCATGGCGCTGCTGCGCTCGATCCTGCCGGCGGTGCCGCAGTACCCCCGCACCTTTGACCTCCTAGTCGTCGATGAGGTGCACACTTGCGCGCCCTCGGGGTCCGGGAAGTACGCGGTCGACTCACAGCGCACTGACGCGATCAAGACTTTGGCCCCGCACACCGAGCATCGACTTTTCCTCTCGGCGACCCCGCACAACGGCTACCTGGAATCCTTCACCGCCTTGCTGGCACTGCTGGACGGCCATCGCTTCGCCCGAACCCTGGAGCCCTCGGAGGAGGCCAAGGCTCAGGTGATGGTGCGGCGACTGAAGCGTGACCTGCCGCCGAACTGGGACGGCAGCCCGCGCTTCCCGGAACGCGACCTGGATCATCCTCTGGAGGTCGCCTACGACGCCGCCACCCGCGACGCGTACGCGAAACTCGACCAGTACGCGCAGTCGCGCCGCGAGACGATCTCCGGCCAGCTGACCTTGGAGGGCAGCGCGCCGAGCCGGGCTGCGGATTTCGTCGTCACACTGCTCAAACGCCGTTTCCTGTCCAGTCCGAAGGCCTTCGCCAACACGGTGGACACCCATCTGAAGACGATGCTTTCCCGCGAGAAGAACAACGAGGCCGAGCGGGATTACGACCGCGGCGCGTACACGGTGGCAGAGAAGGTCCTCGCCAGGATGATCGGGCAGTTGGACGAGACCGCCGAGGACGACGCCGCCTTCGCGGAGACAGCACAGGAGGCCCTTGCCACAGCTCGCCGGTTCGCCCCGGAGCTTTCCGCGGCCGAGCGAAAGTTGCTGGAGGACCTGCGCGACTGGGGGGACCGTAATTCGGAGAAGGCCGACGGCAAGTTCACCGCATTCCTTGGATGGCTGCGCGGCATCGTGCAGCGAAACGGGATCGATGGGGTGAACGGCAGCTGGGACGGTGAACGGGTGATCGTATTCACCGAGTATCGGGACACCCAGCGCTGGCTGTACGAACGACTCATCAGCGCCGGCGTGCCGAACGAGGCGATCGCGCAGCTCTACGGCGGCCAGGACCGCGACGAACGCGAGCGCGTCAAGAACGTCTTCCAGGACGACCCTGACATCGATCCGGTGCGGATCCTTCTTGCCACCGACTCCGCGAGCGAGGGCATCAACCTGCAGAACCACTGCCACCGCGTCCTGCACTGGGAAATCCCATGGAATCCCAACCGCCTTGAACAGCGCAACGGACGAGTGGACCGGCATGGACAGACCGCGGCGAAGGTCGAGATCGTCCACTTCGTTCCGCAGGGCTGGGACAGGCAGCGCGAGGAGGACTCCGGGTTCACCGAGGGCACCTTGGAGGACGCGATGGCGTTCCTCGGCGTCGCGGTGCGCAAGGTGGAGCAGATCCGCACCGACCTCGGCAGCGCCGGCGAGGTGATCGCCAGCCAGGTCGAGCAGAAGATGCTCGGCAAGCGGTCCAGTTGGCAAGTCACCGACAGAGAAATCCAAAGCCTGGCCGGCAAGGCCGTACTGAAGATCGAACGGAACCTGGCGCACGACCTGCAGCAGGCCCAGGAACAGCTCACCCGAACGCGCACTGAACTGAACTTGAACCCGGACACGATCGAGCGAGTCGTACGCACCGCGCTGCGGTTGGCCCACAAGAAGGATCTGATCGAGACTCCGTCACCGAGGGGAGTCAAAGCGCGCTGCTTCAAGCTCCCGGAGCTGAAGGAGGGCTGGGCGCAGGCGCGCAACGACGGCCTGCGGCACCCTGTCAGCGGCAAGGAACGCCCCGTCACCTTCGACCAGGACTATGCCGGGCGCACCGACGTGGTGCTGCTGCACTTGAACCACCGCCTGGTCGATCTGTGCCTGCGCCTGCTCCGCGCCGAACTGTGGTCACAGGGTGAGCACAGCGCGCACCTGACCCGCGTCACCGCACGAATCGTCCCCGGCGACCTGCTGCGCAACCCGGCAGTGATCGCGCACGGCCGCGTCGTACTCACCGGCAACCGCGGTGTGCGTCTGCACGAGCAGATCGCCCTGGCGGGCGGATCGATCGAGCACGGCAAGCTGACTGTGGAGAAGAGCCCGGACGTGCTGGAACACTGGCTCACCGCCGCTTCGCAGGACGCGCCGCCGCCCGAATTCCTCGACCGACTCGCCGCCATGTGGGGGACGCTGGAGACCCCGCTCGGCAAAGCGCTACAGACCGAGTCGAACAAGATCGCGCGCAAGCAGCGCAAAGTCCTGGACAAGCGGTGCGAAGAGGATGTCAAGGCGATGCAGTCGGTGCTGACCGAGCTGGAACGCAACATCCGGGAATCCCTGACCGCGAATCCGCTCTGGCGCCAGGATTCCCTGCTCGCACCCGATCCGGAACGAGAGCAGCTCAAGAAGGACCACACGGAACTGGAGGCTCGCCTCGCCGCCGTTCCTGAACAGCTTGTGTCCGAGGCAGCGGCACTGCGCCACCGGTACGCGGATCCGGTCGCGCGCCGCTTCCCTGTGGCGGTCACCTTCCTCGTCCCCGCCTCCTTGACCGTAGCTGCTACCTCACACCAGGCAGGCCACTGATGTCAGCGCATACCCGCCTCCCGAAGCCGAAACAGCAGACTCCGATCGAGCAGCACGCCGAGTGGCTCAACCTGCTGCGTGCCGATGGTCCGTTCCTCACCGCGAAGATCCTCGCGGAGGCGTTTCCACAGGGCCTTGATGTTGTCGACACTCCCGCGCGCGCCCGGCTGAGGCAGGCGTGGGCCGAACTCCAAGCCGAACCAGCGACATTGTGCAGCGCATGGCAGCACCTGGTCCTGGAGGAACTGCTCGGCTACCGCGGCCAGGCACTGCGCCAGGGCTCGATGCTGCCCCGGGAACTGACCGACGGTCCCGGCATCGCCCCCGATGCGCTGCTGATGGGTCCGGCCGACCCGACCAGCGGTCTGCCCAGCGCGGCCGAACGCGCCCTGATCTACCGCCGTCCGTGGGGCGACCCCCTCACCCGCGCTGTGAAGGGCCTGCCGTCGCTGGCAGAGCAGGCTGCCGAGCTGTGCCGTCGCCGTGCTGTCCCCCTCGCACTGCTCACCAACGGCACCCTGTGGGTCCTCGTCCAAGCCCGGCCCGGAGCGCCTACGTCAGTGGCGGTTTTCGACGCGGATACCTGGTTCGAAGAACCCCTGCTGCTGCGCGCCTTCACTTCGCTGCTCGGTGTCCGCAGCGCCGCGATCTCGGCCAAGGATCAGGAGGGCAAGGACACTGATTCCCTCGCGGCCCTGTTCACTCGCACCGCCGACGACACCACTGCTGTCACCAAGACCCTCGGCAGGCAGGTCCGTGCGGCCGTCGAACTCCTCGTCGCAGAACTTTCCCGCCTTGACCGCGAGGCCGACGGCACCGTGCTGGGAGATGTCGCCCCCCGTACCGTGTATCGCGCCGCGCTGACCGTCATGATGCGGATCGTCTTCCTCCTCTACGCGGAGGAGCAGGGGTTGCTTCCGGCAGATGACGAGCTGTACGCCGACTCGTACTCGGTCACAAGGCTCTACGACCGCCTCGACCAGGACGACGCGGACATCGCGGACCGTTGGAAGGCTGCCTGGCCCACGATGCTTGCCACCTTCCGAGCCATTCATGGCGGTGCCCGGCATCCGGACATGTGGATCCCGGCCTACGGCGGATCGCTGTTCGATCCGCAGCGGTTTGCGTGGCTGGAACGGCTACAGGTCACCGACCGTGTCGTCTTCGCCATGCTCGACGCGCTGATCAAGCTCAAGCGCACCACGTCGGCGGGCAAAGTCACGTCGACGGAACGGCTGTCGTACAAGGGCCTTGACGTCGAACAGATCGGCCATGTCTACGAGGGCTTGCTCGAGCACTCTGCTATTCGGCTCGACGAGACACGCCTTGGACTCAAGGGCAAGGCCGGCGTTGACGCCAAGCTGACCGATCTTGAGACGTGGAGCGCCGCGGGCCACCTTCAGGTCGAGACGGTCAAGCGTGCCGGCCTGACCCCAAAGCAGTTCGCCGCCGCGCTCGCGACCGAACCAAAAGGCGCACAGATCGGCACCCTTGACGCGGCCTGCGACAACGATCCCGAGCTTGCGGCCCGAGTCCGGCCGTTCTACGGCCTGCTGCGCTCAGACCTGCGTGACGAGCCGGTCGTTCACCCTGCCGGGACGGTCATCGTCACGCAAGTCGGCGACCGGCGCGACTCGGGCACTCACTACACGCCACGTGTCCTCGCCGAAGAGATCGTCCTGCACACCCTTGACCCACTCTGCTTCTCACCCGGTTCCCCGGACGGCATCCCGCGACCCGCCGATGGAATCCAGCCGCCCGAGTGGCGGGTGCGTCCGGCATCGGAACTCCTGGCACTCAAGGTCCTGGACCCTGCGATGGGTTCCGGCGCGTTCCTCGTATCGGCATGCCGGTACCTGGCAGAGCGGGTCGTAGAGGCGTGGGACCGCGATGGTCTGCCGGCTGCAGTCACCGCTCGTCTCGGCGAGAACCGAGAGGACCGCGACGCGAAGCTCCTCGAAGCCCGCCGCATGGTTGCCGATCGCTGTCTGTACGGGGTCGACATCGATGAGATGGCGGTGGAGCTCGCCAAACTCTCACTGTGGTTGGTCACCCTCGCGAAGGGCCGTCCGTTCAACTTCGTGGACCACGCGCTGCGCTGCGGGGACTCGCTTATTGGTTGTCTTACGGCGGACCAGATCGAGGCGTTCCATCTCAACCCGAGCGAGGGCCACCGGCTCAATGCCCGCCTCAACAGTGAAATCGATAAGATCACGGGTCCGCTGCTCGCCCAAGCAGCGGAACTGCGCCGGGACATCGAGGAGCACGAGGTCTTCGACATCCGAGATGCTCGGACGAAGGCTGCGAAGCTCGCTGAGGCCGAGGCGCTGACCGGGCAACTCCGCCTCGTTGCGGACGCTGTAGTTGCGGCGAAACTGTCCACCGCGACGACCAAGTCCGATGACGCATACGACAACCGCCTCGCTTTCATCGCTGAACTCGTCGAACAGGCGCTACTGGGAGATAAGTCCGCAGCGACCGAGGCCCGGACCGTCGTCGACGGCTGGCTTCTCGGCCCCAGCGGCGGACCACGCACGGCGCCGCTGCGTCCGCTGCACTGGCCACTCGAATTTCCCGAAATCATGGCCGATCCCGTTCGCGGCGAGCACCGCTTCGACGCGGTGGTGGGGAACCCTCCGTTCTCGGGTGGTGTCCAGACTAGTGCGCGTATCGGCAAGGATAGTTTGAGCTACATTGGCCAAGTAATTGCTGGCGGCCATACAGCAGGCGGGCGCGCCGATCTGTGTACTTATTTTCTTTTGCGAAATCTCCACCTCGCAACAGCTCGACGCGCTGGAATCATCGCGACGAACTCCATCGCTCAGACCGACTCACGGGAAGTCGGCCTAGATCGGATTGTGGCGCACGGCTGGCAGATCGGCCGCGCAGCGAAGTCACAACCATGGCCTGGTGAGGCTGGCGTGTATGTCTCGCTAGTGTGGATTGGTCTCGATGGTGCAGCCGAACGACCCGTGCTTGAGGGCAGGGCTGTGCATAAGATCTCTCCGGACCTTACGTTGCCATCCCGGGTTGCTGGAAGGCCAAAGAAGCTTTCTGCCTCGACTGGGCAAGTCTCGGTGGGCTGCCAGGTAACTGGAGCGGGTTTCTTGCTTGAACCAGCCGAAGCACAGGCGTTGATCGCGAAGGATGACAGGAACAGAGAGATCGTTTTTCCGTATCTGATCAACGATGAGGTGAACGGTCGACCCGACTCTTCGGCAACGAGATGGGCAATCGACTTCAATGAAATGCCAGAGGAGGATGCGCGCTTTTATGGAGACGCCTTTGCGATCCTCGATGAAAGAGTTCGGCCTGAGCGGCAGCGTAAGGCCGCAGATGGCAGCTTCAAGTTGCGCAATCCGCTTCCTCAAAGATGGTGGCAATATGCAGAAAAGCGTTCTGCTATGCGCACGGCGGTCGCTAGCCACGACCGTGTCCTCGTAATCGGGCGGCACAGTAAGTACGGCCTGCTCAGCATTGTTCCCAATGGTCAGGTTTTCTCGGACTCTATGGTCGTTTTCTATACCCCCGACTGCACAGCCATGCTTGCGCTCCTGACCAGTGCTTGGCATTTCAACTGGTGGACTGTCAAGGGTGAGTCGACACTCGAAGCGCGGCTCCGCTACACCCCCTCCGACGGCTTCGACACCTTCCCCCAGCCGGGACTCACCCCCCGCATCCGCGCAGCCGGCGAGGATCTGGACACATACCGCCGCCACGTCCAACTGACGCGCACACCGCAGCTCGGCATGACCGACCTCTACAACGAGGTTCACAACCCGGCGAACCGCGACTCCGACATCCAGCGCCTGCGCGAGATCCACGTCGAGATCGACGAGGCTGTCTCCGAGTCCTATCTCGCGCACCCCATGGCCGCACGATTCGGCTGGACGCCGCTCGTCCTGAACCACGATTTCCACGAGACCGTGCACGGCCTGCGCTGGACCGTAGACCCGGATGTCCAGATCGAGATGAACGACCGCTTGCTCGAGCTCAACCACGCGCTCTACGACGACGAAGTCCGCCGCGGTCTCCACAACAAGAAGGGCTCCGCCAAGCCGAAGAAGACCTCCGCTCCCAAGCTGGCCTATGACCCTGGCGATGTGATCTGGTAGCGCCGTCCGCCGCCGGAGGCGCAGCCCGCGCCTCGGCCGCGATTCGCCCGCTGTGTCAGTGCAGCGCCCTATCGTGTGACCCATGAGCGATACGTTGCCGTCCGACACGTCGAGCAGCCCGGTCCTAGCCGTCCCGTCCCCTGGTGCAGTACGTGACGAGTTGGCGCAACTGGTCGTTCGGGACCTGCTCGGGCCGGTGGGCGGTGATCTGGAGGAGGTCGCCGACTCGCCGACGGACTGGTACGTGCTCGGACGGCTTGCGCCGAACGGGACGACGATCGTGCCGGAGGAGCTGGACGCCTCGCTGGGTGATAGTGAGCTGCCGGGGGCTGATGAGGGCTCACTGGATGCGGATGCGCCGAATGTGCCGAGTCTGACTCCGTCGTCGGTCGGGCTCACCGCGCGGGTGCGCGGCGACGCCGACCGTCTGGAGGTGACCGGGCGATGGGCGCGCTATATCCGCTCGCACTCGACGGATCCGAGCATCGAGAGGCTGATCTGGCGGCGCGCGCCCCACACCGGCACCGTCCCGGTCAAGCTGGTCGAGGGCCTGGTGGAGCCGCTGGTGCTCGATTCCGAGGACGAGAAGGTGGTGCTGCGCGGCCGGGTGCGGCGTTTCCATGATGACTGGCTGGTCACGCTGTTCCTGGTCAATACGACCGAGACGGACTCCAACTCCGCACTGCACTGGGTGTTCCAGGCCGAACTCTCGGCGACCGGCGCGGACGGCACCGCGGTCTTCCTGCCCCGGCACGAGCCTGGATCAGGTGGTGACGCAGCCGACAGAGGCGAGCAGCGACGGCTGGCGATGGCCTATCGGTTCAGCCCGGAGTTTGCCGTCGGCCATGCGACCGGGGTGCACGCAACGGCCAGCGCGGCCGACCCGATGAGAGCGGTTGCGGTTCAGACGAAGGCAGCGCCGGAGTACGACATCGCACAGACGGACGCGCCGTCGTTCGACAGCGATCCGGATCTGCCGGAGTTGGCGAACTTGCTGGTCGACATGAAGGAACTCGGTGACTGCGACCCGCAGGCACTGCGGGCAGGGCTGGAGCCGCTGGTGGCCGGCTACCGGGCGTGGATCGAGCGGGCGGAAGCGCGGATCGGACGAGACGGCGAATATCTCAACGAGTACGCGGATCAGGCCAGGGAGGCGTTGGTCCAGGCGAGGCGGGCGGCCGACCGGATCGAAGCGGGGATCGAGCTGGTGCTCGGGGATACGGACGCCCTCGCCGCGTTCCGGTTCGCGAACAGCGCGATGCACCTGCAGCGTGTCCATACCCGGGTCGCCGCCGCCCGACGCCGTGATGGATCCCGTGACCCCGACGCGGTGTTCCGCGACGAGGACGAGCCGGTCAACCGGTCTTGGCGTCCGTTCCAGCTCGCGTTCCTCCTCCTGAACCTGCCTTCACTGACCGACCCGGCCCACCCGGAGCGTGCCACCGGAGCCGAGGCGGTGGCGGACCTGCTCTGGTTCCCGACCGGTGGCGGCAAGACCGAGGCTTACCTTGGCCTCACCGCCTATACCCTCGCCATCCGCAGACTGCGACCAGACCTCGGCGGACTTGACGCGAGCCACGGGGTGGCCGTCTTGATGCGCTACACCCTGCGGCTCCTGACGATCCAGCAGTTCCAGCGTGCCACGGCGCTGATCTGCGCCGGTGAGGTGCTGCGCCGCAAGGACACGATGCGATGGGGCGAGGAACCGTTCCGGATCGGCCTGTGGGTCGGAGGGAAGGTTTCCCCGAACACGACCGACAAGGCGATGGACTGGGTCAAGGACGTGCGCCGGGCGAGCGGAAAGCCCAATCAGAACTCCGGCACGCCCTATCAGCTCACCAGTTGTCCATGGTGCGGAACGAAGATCGAGAAGGGTCGGGATGTCGACGTCGACAAGACCCTTCGTCGTACCTTCCTGCGTTGCCCCGAGCTGTTCGGTTGCCCTTTCGGCGGCGGTGATCCCAATGGTGAGGGTCTGCCGGTGGTTGTTGTCGACGAGGAGATCTACCGGCTGCTGCCGAGCCTGGTGATCGCGACCGTCGACAAGTTTGCGCAGCTGACCTGGAACGGACGGACGCAGGCCCTGTTCGGACGGGCGTCGCGGCACTGCTCCCGACATGGCTATGTCACCGCCCAGATCGCCGAGGAGGACTGGGAAGCCACCAGCCATCTCGCAGAAGGTCGCCATCGTGCTGCGACACTCAGCCCTGCTAAACCGGTGCGACCGCCCGACCTGATCGTGCAGGACGAGCTGCACCTGATCTCCGGACCGCTCGGCTCGCTGACCGGCCTGTATGAGGCCGCTGTGGACCGACTTGCCACCTGGGAGTACGCGCCCGGCAAGACCGCGCGACCGAAGGTGATCGCCTCGACGGCCACCGTTCGGCGCGCGGAGCGGCAGATCCACGCCCTGTTCGACCGACGCACCGGGGTCTTCCCGCCACAAGGCCTGGAGATCGGTGACAGCTTCTTCGCCCGACAGCGGCCCAAGGACTCGCATCCCGGCCGCCGCTACATCGGTATCTGCGCTCAGGGGGTGCGCACGAAGTCCACGATGATCCGGGTGTATGTCGCGGTGCTCGCCGCCGCGCAGACCGTGCACAAGAAGTACGGGCACAACCCGGTGACCGACCCCTATATGACCCTCGTCGGCTACTTCAACAGCCTGCGGGACCTGGGTGGTATGCGTCTCTCGGTCGAGGACGATGTCTCCACCCGACTGGAGAGGATCAACGAACGCGGCCTTGCGCGGCGCTACGACTTGCGGCTCGAAGAACTCACCTCGCGCCTGACCTCGGAAAAGATCCCGGACATCCTCCAGCAATTGGAGTACACGTTTCCACGGGCAAAGAAACTGACTCCGATCGATGTCCTGCTGGCCACGAATATGATTGCCGTCGGAGTCGACGTTTCCCGACTTGGCGTCATGGTCGTTGCCAACCAGCCCAAATCAACGGCCGAGTACATCCAGGCCACGAGCCGGGTCGGCCGAGCCGCTCCCGGCCTGGTCTTCACGGTATTCAACTGGGCCCGCCCGCGGGACCTGTCCCACTACGAGACCTTCGAACACTTCCACGCCACCGTGTACCGGCACGTCGAAGCACTATCCGTCACTCCGTTCGCGGAACGCGCGATAGACCGAGGCTTGACCGGGGTGCTGGTGGCGCTGGCACGTAACCTGGCGCCCGGCGACAACGGCAACCTCGGTGCGCAGACCTTCGACACGCACAGCAGCAAGGCTGACCACATCGTCCGTTACCTGGAGCGCCGCGCGGGTGATGTCGCCACCGACCGGGCCGTCGCGACCCGGGTGCGCGAGGAGCTCGACAGCATCCTGGACCTGTGGGCGCGCGAACAACGACGCCCGGCGGCCCGACTCGCCTTCGATGCGAAGGGCAAGGCCGACGACATCGTGGGTCTGCTCCACAGCCCCGATTCAGGCCCGTGGAAGCGCACGACGTGTCCGACCTCGCTGCGCGAAGTCGAGCCCGGCATCCGGCTGGTACTGCGGGCGGCGCCGGGCAACGCCGAGGACCACGAGCAGCACCCGTTCGTGCCACGCCCGAACCCGGACGACGAAGTCCCCGGACACGAAAGGAACCTCTCATGACCATCACCGTGGACGGGTCACGCCCGGCCGGCGATCTGCGAGTTGGGGAGTTGAGGCCCAGCCAACTGCTGCACACCTACGGCGTCGGCGCGGTCGCGGACCTGCCGAACCTCTCGGTGATGATCTTGGGGCTCGATGAGTGGGAGCTGGAGAAGGCCGCGATCGTGCCGGAGGAACGGCTCCTGGCGGCGGTGCGCAGCAAGCTGGGCGCCCAGGTGCAGAATCTGCGGATGCCGCCGTATACGCCGGAGGACCCGAGCGACTTCAGCGGCGCCTGGTCCCGGATCGGCGTGCCGGTCGCGGTGTTCCCAGGATGGCTGCGCTGCACCGACAATCGATGCAACCGGCTCGCCCCAGCCGACTCCGGGCTGTTCCACCTGCAACCCAACAGTGTCGCGCCCGACCAGACCCGCTTCGTCCACTCCTGCCGCGAGACCGGCCGCAAACGGCCGACCGCGGTGCCGGCTAGGTTCGTCTCCGCCTGCCCGGCCGGGCACGTGGACGACTTCCCATGGATGTACTTCGTCCACCGCGGCGCACCCTATGAGGCGGACCACACACTCAAACTCGTCGAACGCGGCACCACCGGCGAAGCAGCAAACATCTTCGTCGAATGCTCCTGCGAGGTGAACGCCCGGTCCATGGCCGAGGCGATCGGCACCCGCAGCGAGCAGGTACTGCCGGCCTGCCGGGGCAGGCACCCGCACCTTGGAACCTTCGAACCCTGCACCGAACAGACCCGGACCATGGCGCTGGGTGCAACGAACGGCTGGTTCGCCATGCAGCTGCGGGTCTTCTCCATCCCGCATGCCGACAACCCGGTGGACAGCGCCGTGGCCGAACATTGGACCGGGCTGCGGGTGGTAGCGGAGCTGCCACGCGAGACCGCGCGCATGGTCTTGCCGACCCAGGTGATGTGGCCACAGCTCGAACGCTTTGGCGCGGACGAGGTGCTGGATGCAATCGCACGGCACCAGGGCGAGCATCAGCCCAGCGCTGCTGAAGATACCGACGCGCTGGACATCGCCGGACCGGAATGGCTCGCCTTCACCGGCAGCCCGCAGAACCACCCCGACTTCAGCGTCAGCAACGAACCCATCCCGGCTGGTCACCGCAACTGGCTCAGCCAGGTGCGTCTGGTCAAGCGATTGCGTGAAGTATCCGCGCTGTACGGATTCAGCCGGATCGATGCGCCGGAATGGGGTTCCGCGACCAGCGGGGGCGAGCTCCTGGAGGAGAACCGAGCGCCGCTGTCCAGTGCTGCACCTTTCTGGGTGCCGTGTGCGGAAACCCGGGGTGAGGGGATCTTCCTGCGCTTCGACGAGAAACGGGTCACCGCTTGGGAGCAGGACCCGAACGTCGTCCGACGCACCAGAACATTGATGAGAGCACATGAGAAGTGGTGCAACCAGCGCCGGACCGATGCTGAGTGGCCGGGCATCCGATACCTGCTGCTGCACACCTTCTCCCACGTCCTGATCCGCGAGTTCGCCCTAGAGTGCGGGTACGGCGCCTCTGGAATAGGCGAACGGATCTACGCTCGCTCCGGTGCCGATCCAATGGCAGGGATCCTGCTGTACACCGCAGCCCCCGACAGCGAAGGCACGCTCGGCGGGCTGGTCAGCCTCGGTGCACAGCATCGACTGGGTACGTTGATCGACCAAGCGCTCGAAGCCGCGCGACTGTGTGGCTCGGATCCCTTGTGCGCCGACCACGATCCGGTTGCCCATGGTCGGCTGCACGGTGCCGCATGTCATGCTTGCCTGTTCGCCGCGGAGACGTCCTGCGAACGGGGCAACCACTTCCTGGATCGCGAACTTCTCGTCGAAACATTCAGCGGCCGGCCGGGCGGGTTCTTTACGGCATGACCGGCCCCAACGCACCAGATGTAGCTCCGCCCAGCCTGCCCGAAGTACTTTCCGGGCTCGTCGCCACTCTCCCCGTGACGTACCTCGCTGCCTGGGTCAGCGTCTTGCGCACAGTGGCCTTTCCGGACGGACGCACCGAGTCCCGCCTCATCGCAGCACACCCCGGCGCCGGGCTCGGACCGCATGCCAGTTTACTTTTGTCGGCGTGGAGAGCCACTGATGCACAGCTGCCTGGATCTGCACTGGCCTTGGCCCTCGAAGCCGCCAGCAACCGATACGAGCAGGACCTCGCCACCCGGCATGTCGAAATCGCCGTCTCAGGACCTGTGAGTGACGCGGTCTCGATCAGACTCACTGCGTCCGTCGCAATTCAGGTAATCCGGGCCGCCAGCACTACGCTCTTGATCACCAGCTACGCCGCGTTCGGGGTCCAGGAGATCGTCAGCGAGATCAGAGCAGCGGCAGACCGCGGAGTCAGCGTGGACCTGGTCCTGGAGACCGCCCGCGCTTCTGGCGGCAGACTGTTTGGGGACAGCGACGGGCGCGCCGCGTTCCATGACCTTCGCTTCCACCCAGACGTGCACCTGTGGCAATGGGCGAATGATGAGCGGCAGGGTCCCGGCGGCCGACGCGGCAGCATGCACGCCAAGATCATCGCCGCCGATCGGAACACTGCCCTGCTCGGCAGCGCGAACCTTACTGACAGCGCATATAGCGACAACCTTGAGATCGGGGCCGTCATCCGCGACCCCGGTGCCGTGGCGAGTCTCGTCGATCACTTCAGCAACCTGATGCACTCAGCGGACGGCCCCCTGGTCCGGCTGCCCTGGCAACCACCTTCGTAGGACCATGTCACCTGAATCTCTCGAATACCACGGAAACCGAAGGCTCGCCGCTGCTGACTGATCTGGCCTTAGCATGGCTGCTCTCACTCTCTGGGAGGCTTGACCATGCCGACGTTCCGTCAGGGAGTCCCGCCCCGCCTGCGGCGGGCGCTGGAGATCCTCGCCGAGTCCCCAGACGGGATGCACGTCCAGGATCTCTGGGCCCGCATCGTCGCAGACTTCCCAGTGGAGGAGTACGAGGCGGTCTCCACGAAGACCGGTCGGCAAACCAAGGGGGAGAACAACTGGCGTTGGTACACCTCGGATGCCGTCCTCGCCGGGCTGGTCTGGAAGCAGAAGGGTGTCTGGTGCGTGACGAGTCTGAGTCTGTACGTGCTGGCTCAGTCCGACAACCCGGAAGACCTTCTGGAGATCACGCGCAGCGCCCTGAACTACGCCGAGAAGCACCGGGCTGGTTACCAGTACGCCACCAAGATCCTCGAGACTGCTGTCCAGGCGGGCCAGTGGGTAGTTCTGGACGATGTGGCCGAGATGGCCGACCTCGAACCTGACCGGCTCGCGGCCTGGCTGTGTGGTATCCGGCCGCCGGGCGGGCAGCGCGTGCTCGGGGCCGATGGAAGGCCCCCGTCGCAGATCCACCCTGAGCCGAACCAGATCGCACGCTGGCAGCAACTGCTCGCTGGCGAGGGTCTCCCCCTGGACGCCACCGGTGCCGCGCTCCCCGCTCATCGTGTCAGCACCGCCGAGCTCGGAGCGGCGCTGTCCCAGGCTGAAGCCACGAACGTCGAGGGCCTCAGCGTTCGACGCGGTTGGCTGATCCGTGGCGCGGCTGTCCAGGGCGTGAACATGGTCCCGAAGTGGCGGGCGGAAGCATTCTGTTCCCTGTCCGCCTCCCGTCTCCAGGACCTGCCCGAAGGGCTGTCGCAGGACCAGCTCAAGCTTCTCGTCGACGACCGATATAGCCACCTCTCCTACAACCAGCGCACCGAGCTCGCCGAACAGCTCTTCACCTTCCTCGACCGCGTCCATCCCAACGACCTGGTCGTCACCGTCTCCGGTGGCCGCCTGCACTTCGGCACCGTCTCCGGCCCGGCCCAGTTCACTGCCTCGTCGGACGGGCGGTCCAACCTGCGGCGCGCAGTGAAGTGGGTGGAACTCGACATCGACCAGACCGACCTGCCCGAGGAACTGCAGGCGAAGCTCACGAGCCAGCACGACGTCGTCGACCTCACGCAGCTCCTCGACGTCCTGGAGGAGTTTTTCGACCTGTCCCCCGATGAGGGGCCCGAGGCGTCGGTCATCCGCCGGGTTCTGCGCCTCCCGGATCCGATCGCCGAACTCGCCGACGAGCTTCTCGTGGACCTTCCCTGGCTAAAGGACGTACGCGACCTGCTCGACGAGCGCCGCCAGGTGATCTTCTACGGTCCGCCCGGCACCGGGAAGACCTACCTCGCCCAAGCCATCGCCGAACACCTGGCGGGCGACCCGCAGGCTGTCAAGCTGATCCAGTTCCACCCTTCCTACTCCTACGAGGACTTCTTCGAGGGATTCCGTCCCGTCCAGCAGCCCGGTGGTGGAGGCGGAGTCAGTTTTGAGCTGCGCCCGGGACCGCTGCGCAAGCTGGTCGCCCTCGCCGAGAGCAACCCGGACACCCCGCACTTCCTGATCATCGACGAGATCAACCGCGCCAACCTCGCCAAGGTCTTCGGCGAGCTGTACTTCGTCCTGGAGTACCGCAACCGGACCGTGGACCTGCAGTACTCGGGCGAGTTCACGCTCCCCTCCAACATCTACTTCATCGGCACGATGAACACCGCGGACCGCTCCATCGCACTGGTGGACGCCGCGATGCGCCGTCGTTTCGCCTTCGTCGAACTACACCCCGACGAGTCACCGACCCGCGACCTTCTGGCACGCTGGCTCGCCCGCGAGGGGCTCGCGCACGAAACCGAGGACGTTCCGGAGCTCCTGCGGACGCTGAACTCCCGTATCGAGGACAAGGATTTGCGGATCGGCCCCTCCTACCTGATGCGTGAGTCCATTTACGTCGAAGGCGGCCTGGCACGAACCTGGCGCAGCGCGATCCTTCCGCTCCTGGAAGAGCATCACTACGGCGAGGGCGTCAACGTCGAAAGCCGCTACGGCCTCGACGCCCTGCGTCGGTCCCTCGCCCGTGCAACCGCGCCTGACGCAGGTCCAGAGACGCTGGATTCCAGCCCTGGCGGCGACGGCGCCCAATGAGCGCCGACATCGAGCCCCACCCACCCATCCCGGTCATCGAGCTCCGTGAGCATGGCCGTCCGGTGGCCTACCGCCTGCCGGACGCCGCTGGGCGGACTCTGGCCGGCTCTGGCATCCTGGAGACGACGCCGGACCCCTACGAGCCGGGCTGGTGGCAGCTGAAGGCCGGAAGCATGGTCGGCGCAGCCACGCTCACCACGCCGGCTGGCCAGGCGATCACGCTACGGATCACGCCCAAGCTCCCCATCGCCCGGCTATTCTTCCTCCTCGGCTACGCCCTCAACCCCAAGGGCTGGCAGCAGGACGCCGTCGATGTCGCCGAACACGCAGACCTCCTCCCGGCCCTCGCTCACACCTACGAACGCCAACTGGAACGCGCCCTTCGGCAGGGCACCCTCCAGGGCTACCGCACCACCGAGGAAACCTCCCTCCTGGTGCGTGGCCGGATCCGCGAGGCCGACCAGATCCGCCGCCACTACGGCCTCGCCCTTCCCGTCGAGGTCTCCTTCGACGAGTACACCGTCGACATCCCCGAGAACCAGCTCCTGCGCGCCGCCACCGAGCGCCTACTGCGCCTGCCTGCCATCCCTACCCTCACGCGGCGGCGTCTCCTGAGCCATCGCGCCCGCCTCGCCGATGCCGCAGCGCTCGTGCGCGGCCACGTCATGCCCGACTGGCGGCCGAGCCGGCTCAACTCGCGCTATCACCCGGCCCTACATTTGGCAGGCATCATCCTGCGAGACTCCTCCGTCGAGCACATCGTCGGCGATCTGCGTGTCAACGGGTTCCTGTTCGACATGAACAAGCTCTTCGAGGACTTCGTCTGTGTCGCGCTGCGGGAAGACCTTCATGGCCGGGGCGGCCGCACCGAACTGCAGGGGCGCGGCATCCACCTCGACGAAGCTGACACGGTACGCATCAGACCGGACTTCGTCTGGTACGACGCCTCCGGCCACGCCCGCGCTGTCGTGGACGCCAAGTACAAGGCCGAACAGCCCGAGGGCTTCCCCGACGCCGACCTGTACCAACTCCTCGCCTACTGCACGGCGCTGCACCTGCCCGCCGGCCACCTCATCTACGCCAAGGGCAACCCACACACCTCCCACCGCATCCGCAACGCCGGCATCAGGATCCACCAGCATGCCCTCGATCTCGACCAGCCCCCAAAAGGGCTTCTCGGTGACATCTCCAGCATCGCCAATGCACTCAGCGATCGCCAGCATGCTTCAGGCTCGTGACCGCATCCGCAGGCTGCCCAGCTCTCCGAGCGAAACCCGACCGTCACCCCGGCGCACTCGCGCGGCCAAAGGAGTTCATAGTGATCGTCCTGCCCAACGACATCGATCTCCCGGACCGCGAGGAGGTGCTCGGCCAGGCCATTCCCTTCGACCGAGACCGCTGGATACCCCTGCTTCCAGACTTGACGTGGTGGCCGGCAGAGCTTGACGCATGCCCGAAGGTCGGCCGATGGCCCCGGGTGGACCGGCGGACCGTGTTCAGCATCGCGCGCCGGGCGAACACCGCCCAAGGGCGCCGTCACTTACTCGTCGCCGCTCTGGTCTGGGGCTCCGGGGCCAAGGCGCGGTCAGTGCACCAACGCGCGCGAGTCTTCGAGCACTCCCCGGCCGCGGACATCGATAGTCGGCTCGACGGGGCGCTCACCGCACTCCGAGAGCGAGGAGCGGTGGACGCCTACCGGGCCTTCAACAACGACCATCGGATCCTCCACCTGGGAGGAGCGTTCTTCACGAAGGTGCTGTACTTCGCTGGTGGCGAGAACCCCCGAGGTGCCGACCGGCCGATCATTCTCGACAGTGTGGTCTCGCGAGCCCTCAAGGACCTGGGAGCTGTGGACGCCGACTGGCCGAAGGGCCGCTGGACCACAGAGCAGTACAGGCAGTACGTGGTGGCGGT
Organism: Streptomyces sp. H39-C1; assembly: GCF_027158125.1. Lineage (NCBI taxonomy): Bacteria > Bacillati > Actinomycetota > Actinomycetes > Kitasatosporales > Streptomycetaceae > Streptomyces > Streptomyces sp. H39-C1. Next base: position 8,571 of record NZ_JAPVLS010000060.1, on the reverse strand, counting down.
GGGGGAACTCGCGGAACGATCGGGCGTCCTGCCTGATCAAGTTGAGACAGCTCTGTTCTTGCACGGCAAGCAGAAGACCTGACGGCCTGGCACTACGCCCAGCAGTGATCATCTCATCGGAGTTGGCCATCCCGGGGTGCACGGCCCCGGCGGCGACCTGGCCGGCACCACACGGTGACGCCCAAGCAATCGAGGAGCCTCCCCGTTTCACACCAGTATGCGTGGCTTTCGCGCACGTGGGTGGTGGCCCTCGGGACGCCGTCATTAGCGACGTTGCAGGGCTGCGGGGCCGACCGTTCCGACCGGGGTCGGCCGGCCCCGAGGGGGTAGGCGTGGGTCGTGAGTTTGGAGATCAGTCAGCCCTCATGCGCCGCAAGCTTGTAGGCGTCGGGCGGCAGCGGTCAGATGATGGACGATCTCCAGACGGAGGCGGTCGACGTCCTCGCCTAGTGGAGAGTCAACCCATTCGGCACGAGCGATGTCTCCTTCGATGGAGATGACTCGGGCGAGGACGCTCCGCATCGTGGCGATGGCGTCAGCGGCGTTCTCGAAATTGGTCGTGGCGTCGTCTCGGCTGCGGCTATCGGGTTCGGGCGGGTCGACATCTTGGGCCGTTACCTTTCTGTGATTATCTGCAAAGTTTTTGCAGAGTTGGTTCTTTTTGGTTGCTGCGGGACGCCGTTGCTTGAGGTGAGAGCGCGACGTTCTGCATGGGTGCCCGTCGTGGGTGGAAGGGTGTCAGTGGTCATGAGTTGGCGGGTTGCTGCTTGGAACTGGGTTTCCTCGGCCGGCCAGCCTGCGGCTTTCAGGACTGCTTTGACTATCTGGCCGGTGAGGCTGGCGGTGAGTCGGCGGTCTTCTCCCGCGGCGCGTGCGTGTATTTGCTGGTAGAGGTCGGCTGCGGCGGTGAGTCCGAAGCGTCTGACGACGGGCAGTAGTGCGCGGGTGTGCGAGGCGGTTGCGGGTTCGCCCATCGTCTGGGTGAGGCGTTCGGCCAGGGGCCATTCCTCGATCATTTGGTAGGCGGCGCGTGCGGCGATTTCCCAGCGTTCCTCGACGTAGGTGTCGAATCGGGTGTGGGTGCGGCGGTAGAGCTTGTGGTTGCAGATCGTGTGGAGTGCTTTGCCGACGAGCCAGGTGGCGGTGGCGAGGTTCTCGACGGCCCGTTCGCAGAATCCGAGTTGATGCATTTCGTCCGGTGTGAGTTCGCCGGAGGCGTCGACCCTAACCGGGGCGGCGATCATGTCGGCGGTGATGACCAGGTCGGCGGGGCGCCTGGTCGTCCGGTGGGGCGTTGGGCTGTTGTTGCCGCCCAGCTGCTGTTCTTCGCGTCGGGTGCGCAGTGCGGCTGCCCGGTCGTGGCCGGTCATCGCTGTCCTCCCGTCTGGGGGAGGAGCAGCCCGCGGTTGATCATCTCGGTGACGAGCTCGTCGTATGCGGATTCGCGGGCGGTGACGGGTTCGAGCATGAACTGTGCGTAGATCTGGCGGTTGGGGATGGTGGTGGTGAAGACGTTCCAGCCGTCTTCGCGGAGGTAGTCGCGGTACTGGCCGGTGGCCTTGGCCCTCACTTACATCAGTGGCCTCCCCGGCCGCGGCGCGGCCGCCGGCGCAACCGCCGGTGCGCTAGCGAGCACGACACGTAAAGGCTGGCGGCCGCGGTCACGAACTCCAGTAGCGTCGTAACCTGCGGAAGCGCCGTCCAGATGGACTCTGTCCAGGCAGCGATCGTCGTGAACGACATCGCGAGCTCCTTCGCTCAGGGAACCGATGCCTTCACGGTGAGCGTCGGAGCGGTCACTTTCGACTAACGTGGAAATTTGGACGCTGGACATTCAACGACGTCTTTCGATCGCGAGACCGCCTCCGGGGGGGAGAGGGATGCTCGATGCCTTGAAGCGGTTGCACACGCTGGTCGGGTCGCCATCGCTGGAGACCCTCGCTCGGCACGCTCAGGCAGAAGGGTCGGCGACGTCGCGATCCACCTTCGGCAACCTGCTGAACGGCAGACCCACACGACTCGAAACGGTGGAGGCGTTCGTCCGGGCCTGCGCCCGACATGCCCGCACCCGCCGTCCCTCCATCACCCTCGACCCCCAGGAAGTCCACCTCGACACCTGGCGCGACCGCTACGCCGACAGCCACCGCTCCGGAGGCAGACAGCACCGCACCTCGGCCCTACCGCGCTGGGTTGATGTCATCGCCGGCACACCGCACCGGCCGCAGCTGTGGCCACACCAGGTGGGAGTGCTGCCTTTGCTGGCCGACTGCCGCCAGGAGCGCCCCGCCGACCACGACCTCGACGCGTTCATGGCTACCGGCAGCGGCACCGCCATGGTGTGGCAGGTGTTGTCGGGGATGGGCGGCGTCGGCAAGACGCAGCTCGCCGCAGCCCTCGCTCACCGCACCTGGCGGGCGAGGCAAGTTGACCTGCTGATCTGGGTGACCGCTGCATCCCGCGACGCCGTGGTCATCGCCTATGCGCAGGCCGCAGCCGACATCACAGGCATACAAGACGACGACCCCGAGCAGGGCGCGGCGCGCTTCCTGGCCTGGCTGTCCGAACCGCATCGCCGACGCTGGCTGATCGTGCTGGACGACCTGCAAAACCCTGCGGACCTCAACGGACTCTGGCCTCCCACCGTCCCCTCCGGCCGGACAGTGGTCACCACCCGCCGCCGTGATGCTGCCTTGTCGAGTGGGCGGAACCTCGTGGAGGTTGGCCTGTTCACGCCCGGGCAGTCAACGGCCTACCTGAGCGCCCGGCTGGGCGGTGACGGCGATCTGCTCACCGATGACGACCGGCTCGCCGAGGATCTCGGACACCTGCCGCTGGCATTAGCCCAGGCAGGTGCCTACATCCTCGATCGGGGCTTGTCCTGCGCCGAGTACCGGCGCCGCCTGAACGACACCCGCAGGCGCCTGGCGGACCTCACCCCCGAGCCCGGAGCTCTGCCGGATGAGCACCGAGCCACTGTCGCGGCCACTTGGTCGCTGTCCATCGACCACGCCGACACCTTGACCCCGCGAGGGTTGGGCCGCCCCGTCCTGGAACTGGCAGCACTGCTCGACCCCAACGCGATCCCCGCCGAGCTACTTACCACGAGCGTGATCACCGCTTACCTCCGCGGCCGCCGCAATTCCCAGGAGTCCGTCGAAGCCGACGATCTGCGCGACGTCCTGCACAGCCTGCACCGTCTCAGCCTGCTCACGCTCAATCCGGTCGACCCGACCATCCGGGTACACGCCCTGATCCAGCGTGCGGTCCGCGAGTCTGCGCACCCGGACCACACCACCGCGCTGGCGACGACCGTGGCCGACGCCCTAGTGTCGATCTGGCCGGACATCGAGTGCGACCCTTCCCGCGGGCAGGTGCTGCGGGCCAACACAGCGGCCCTGCGCGCCGCTGCAGGCCCGGCCCTGTGGAACACCGAAACAGGTGCTCACCGCGTCCTGTTCACCGCTGGCATCAGTCTGGGCGAGTCTGGTCTGGTCTCGGCAGCCGCCGCCTACTACGGCGACCTGGGCTCCACAGCAGCGCAGCGGCTCGGCGCCGAGCACCCCCACACCCTCGCCGTCCGCGCCGGCCACGCACGCTGGCGAGGCGAGGCCGGGGACGCCGCCGGAGCTTTCGCCGCCACCGAAGGCCTGCTGGCGGACCGGCTGCGGGTGCTGGGGCCCGACCACCTCGACACCCTCACCACCCGGCACAACCTGGCCTACTGGCAAGGTGAGTCCGGTGATCCCGCCGGGGCGGCCACCGCGTTTGACGCTCTGCTGCACGACATGGTGCGGCTGCTAGGCCCCGATCACCCCGACACGCTCACCACCCGCAATGACCTGGCCTGGTGGCAGGGAAAGGCGGGTGACCCGGCTGGGGCGGCTGCGGCGCTGCAAGCGTTGCTCGGTGACCGGCAGCGGGTACTGGGGCCCGACCACCCGCACTCGATGATCACCAGGAACGACCTGGCCTGGTGGCAAGGGCTCGCCGGTGACCCCAGCGGCGCTGCCGACGCGTTCAGGGCCCTCCTCCCCGACCTCGTGCGGGTGCTAGGCCCCGACCACCCACGCACCCTGACCAGCCGGAACAACCTCGCCTGGTGGCAGGGGGCAGCCGGGGATCCCCCCCGTGCACTGGCCGCCCTACGGGAGGTCTTTGCCGACCGCCTTCGAGTGCTCGGCCCCGACCACCCCCACACAATGATCACCCGAGGCAGCCTCGCCTACTGGAAAGCGATGGCAGGTGACCCGGTCGGTGCGGTCATGGCGTTCGAGGCTCTCCTGACCGACCGGCTGCGGGTGCTCGGCGCCAACCACCCGCACACCCGCGCCAACCGCCATCAGATCGCCTACTGGAGCGACTACCCGGGGGACCAGACCACCGCCGGAACCCTGCTGACCGACATGGTGCTGGTGCTCGGCCCCGACCATCCCGACACGCTCACCGTGTGGAGCCACGACTCCACGCAAGCCTCGTCACCTTTAGGCGGTCCTGGAGAACCGGCCCCTGAGAGCGAGCGGATGGCGACGTAAACTCCACCCCCCGGGGATAGTGAGGCGGGGTCAAGTGCACGCCAGATCCTTCGTCGTAGAGGCGGGATATGCCTACCCCACGGTGACGCCGGGGTTCGGCTCGCTCCGCAGGCCCGCAGCCATCGCTGCTCTCGCTCGGCGCCTCGGCTAAGTCACCCCCCCGCTGACCCCGGGGAGGATTGCTGCACAGCGAAACGGCGCAAGGGAGACAGCATGGACGCAGGAGACTGGACCGCGGCCGGAGCAGTTGGCATCTCCGTAGCCGCAGCCGTGACCAGTGTGTGGCAGGCCCGCACCGCCGCTGCATCCGCCGAGCACGCCAAAGCACAAGCCCGCGCTGCCATCGAAGCAAATGACCTGGCCCGACAGCAGATCCAGCGCAACGATGCCCGCGTGCAGCAGGCGGCCGCCGAGTCGCAGGAGGTGGCGCTTCGTCAGGCCAAACTCGTTCACGTGGAGGTCAAAGGCAACGGTGGGTCAGTTCAGATCAACATCGCCAACCGCAGCTCCCGTGCCATCACCGACGTAGAGATCCGCAACGTGGAATCGCTGGAAAGCGGGCTCTGGGAGACCTGGCGGCCGAATGCGAATGTCAGCGGTCAGCTAGGCCGCGCAACGTGCCGCCTAATCGAGGCGCGCACCGGCCAGATCACCGTGGCCGTATGGCTCCTGGACGCGCAGCAAGTCCACATGCGGCTCCTGCCCCAGAAGGTAAACGTCGAGGTCCGCTTCCAGGACGCTGACGGACAGTGGTGGCTCACGTCTCTGAGCGGCGATCCGCAGCGCATCACAGCACCCGTCGCGTAGGGGACTGGGCCGGTGACCGCTCGATAGAGCATCAACGCTATCCTCGGGCTTTCGTGAGCGTGCTCGTCCATGCCTTGATCAAATAAGCGGAGAGTGCTTCTGAGCTGCAACGATGGGACTTGACTAGGGTCCTGTTGGCTGCACCGAAAGAAGCACTCTCCAGGTGAGCAAGCGTTTCGGGTTGTACCCGCGTGTCCACGTCGAGGGCGGTGGCACAGGGGTGGTCTCGCAGGCCGGGGCGGTACTGCTGGCCGATACGGTCCGCAGGTCCGGGCTGGACACCGTGATATCGGCGGCAAACACCTGCGGCGAGGCCGGCAGACACTGATCCGCATTGACTCCGCCGGCGGAACCCACGCCTTCCTCGACTGGCTCATCCGCCCAGGCCGGTGGTTGTTGTATTCCGTCGGAATGACCATCACCGACACCATCCATCAGGCCGTCCTGAAGATCCCGAAGAAGGCATGGACACCGGCCTACGACGCAGACGACACCGAACGGCCAGGCGTTTGGATCGCGGAGATCACCGACATGCAAAACCTGAGCACCTGGCCCAAGGGCATGCGGTTGCTCGTCCGCAAGGAACGGCCGCACCCCGGCGCCCATATGCGCTTCACCGACCTCGACGGGCTGCGGCTGACCTGCTTCGCGACCAGCACCAAAGGCGGCCAACTCGCAGACCTTGAACTGCGTCGCCGCCGCCGGGCTCGCCGCGAGGACCGCATCCGAAGCGCCCGCGACACCGGCCTGCGCAACCTGCCCCGGCACGACACCGCACAGAACGGGATCTGGCTGGAGGTCGTCTCCCTCGCACTCGACCTCCTCGCCTAGATGCCGATGCTCGCCCTGACCGGCACCACCCGCCGCTGGGAACCCAAGAAGCTCCGCCTGCGGCTCTTCTCCGCCGCCGCCCAACTCATCGCCACCAGCCGCCGGCGCCGGCTCCGCTTCACCACGCGATGGCCCTGGATCGACGAGATCACCCGGGCAATCGACCGCCTCCAGGCCCTACGGAACCCCGGCTGACCAGCACACCGACCGCCCCAACGATCTGCGCCACCACACCGGCAAAGTGGAACCCTGCGCCCACCCGGAGCGACAACCAGGGCCGTCAACCTGCCCCCGCCCCGAAAAGACCACACCTCCCAAACACAAAGTCCCCGTCAGCACACCGACGAGGACTCATGAACGATCGAAGTTAGACAAGCCTCACCTTCCCAGTTCAGAGGCACTCGCATTCACGATCAAGATCCAGACACCGTGGCAAGTGAAACGCGGAGGCTAGGCAGCCAATCATCTTTACCTTACCGTGGTTCGGAGGCCCATAGGACTAGCGAACAAGATCGAAGTCGCTTCGAAATATCACATACGAAAGTTGGCGTTAAAGGAGAGCCAGATTTTCGATCTGCTGATAACCCTTACTGGAGTGACTGGAACTCTTTTATCATCTCTGCTAACGCAGAGAATTAGTGAAAGGTCGAAGCGGTGGGAACTCCTCCATGTCGAGCAACAAAATCACGCCGACAGGCTAGCGGCCGAAAGGCGCGACAGGTCGTCAGCTAGACTCCAGTGCTACTCGAAGCTTTACACAGCCGCTCGGGAGTACTTGGACATTCTTGAGAGATTCCTAAAGGAGATGAAAATCTATACGGTCACAGCCCAGATGCGCACCGACCTTGAGGAGGCTGAGGGGTTGTATCAAATTCAACACAATGAGTCACTTATGCTCGTGCCAGATCGCATATTTTTGGCCACAGCCGAGCTAAGTTTGCAAATTAAAGCCATTCACGGCACCGCACTGGCTACCGAAAGTGGAGATCCCGCCTATGTCGAAGTTAATGAGGCGCTTGAAGGACTCACCGAGAGTCTCAAAGATGCCCTCTCAGATGTACTTCGAGAAATGCGTTCAGAGCTGAATGTGACGGAGTAGTACGATGTACGCCTCCTGCCTCCCGGTATCGCGGAAGGACTTGATTAGGCAATGCAGCCTGAAAACCCCAGCCATGAAACGAGTCCTCTTCCACTATTGCGTCCACAGGGAGCATTGCCTGGCGTGTGGAATATTCCGGCGCGGAATGTTGCCTTCGTTGGTCGCATCAATTTATTATCTGAGATTTACGGGCGCTTGTTCGACCCACAGGAAAAAGCGGCACAAGTTTTATATGGAATAGGTGGGGTCGGAAAGACTCAATAAGCCGTAGAACATGCTCATCGTTTCGCACATCATTACGACCTGGCTTGGATAGTGGACTCTCAACATGCAGGACTAATCGGTAAACAACTTGCGTACGTCCAGCAGTCCGGGCGTCATCGCAGCTCAGAAGGGATGAGGGTGATGTAACCGGACGTCAAGCTCAGGATAGCCAGCCGGTGAAAGTCCGGTCCGGGGAGACGCCAGGGTCCCCGGTAGCTGACTCCCGGCGTCACCCGAAATGGTGGCGTCGAAGTGGAGTGACAAGCGCCCTCCGGGGGCGTGCAACCGACCAGTCCGCAACATGAAGTGAAGCCTGCAGCGTCGTCATTTAACCCCCGCCCATGGGCGGGCCAAGGAGGAGCCGAGCCTGTGCTTGTTTGGCGAAGGCCACGGAAGGCGATCTCGGACCTGGAGCGGTCGCCGAAGAACCTCCCGGCGTAAGGGGCGTGGAATGGTCGGAAGGTTGTCCTGGGAACTGGAGAGAGCCTCCTCGGCCCCGGGTTTGCGGCCCGGGAAGCGTGACCTTCCTATAACCGGCAGAACCGGGAAATGGAGGGTTGCCGAGAGGCAGTCGGAGGGGGTCGTAGTAGTGATGATCGGCGGGACAACACAACCCGCTGGGAGCGAAGGGCCCCTGCTTCATCGATGCGATTCGCGAACATGGAGGGACTCGGATGAGTGCCGTTTCGGCTAGTTCCATCCGCCGGGAGGAAGGCGCCGCAGGACCGGGCCGTCGTTCTCTGGACAAGGTCCGAACCCTGCAGCGGACGCTTTACCGCTGTGCCAAGCAAGAACCCGAACGCCGGTTTCATACCCTGTATGGCCATGTCCACCGCATGGACGTTCTCAGGCGGGCATGGGCCGGTGTGTGCGCAAACCGAGGAGCCCCCGGTGTGGACGGCATGACCGTTGAGGCGGTGGAAACCTCGGGGGTGAATGCATTCCTCCAGGACCTTTCGCAGAGACTACGGACGCATACGTATCGTCCGTCGGTGCTGCGACGGGTCCAGATTCCCAAACCGGGGCGGCCGGGCGAGC